>JBKPNA010000343.1:0-8554 GCA_046765695.1 Actinomycetota bacterium
GAAGATCGCGCTGTTCATCACCTGCCTGGCGGACGCCCTGTATCCGCAGGTGGGGCAGGCGACCGTCCGGCTGCTGGAGCGGCTGGGTCATCAGGTGGCGTTCCCGGCCGATCAGACCTGCTGCGGCCAGATGCACGTCAACACGGGGTACCAGAAGCAGGCGCTGCCGATGGTGCAGCGGTTCGCGGAAACGTTCACCCCGTACGACGTGGTGGTCGCCCCGTCGGGCTCGTGTGTCGGTTCCGTGCGGCACCAGCACGAGATGCTGGCGCGGCGGTTCGGCGCGCCCGCCCTGGTGGCAGATGTGCAGGCCGTAGCAGCCAAGACCTACGAGCTGTCCGAGTTGCTGGTCGATGTGCTGGGGGTGACCGATGTCGGCGCCTACTTCCCGCACCGGGTGACCTACCACCCGACCTGCCATTCGCTGCGGATGCTGCGGGTGGGGGACAAGCCGCTGCAGCTGCTCCGGGCGGTGGATCGGTTGGAGCTGGTCGAGCTGGTCGGCGCCGAGGAGTGCTGCGGCTTCGGTGGCACGTTCGCCGTCAAGAACGCCGACACGTCGACCGCGATGCTGGGCGACAAGCTGCGGCATGTGCTGGACACCCGGGCCGAGGTGTGCACCGCGGGGGACAGCTCGTGCCTGATGCACATCGGCGGCGGGCTGTCCCGGATCCGCGCCGGTACCCAGACGCTGCATCTGGCGCAGATCCTGGCCTCGACGCAGCAGCAGCCGTTGCTGTTGAACCCGCTCCCCGAGACCCTGGCGCGGGTGGTGGCGTGACGACCGGCGCGGTGTCACTGGGCATGCCGGCCATGCCGCCACCCGCGCCGCCTGGGGTCGGTCATCTACGTGGAGAGCAGACCTTTCCGGAGGCGGCCCGGCGTACGCTGCGTGATCCGCAGCTGCGGCGCAACCTGGGCAAGGCGACGAGCACCATCCGGGCCAAGCGGGCGGCTGCGGTCGGCGAGGTCCCCGACTGGGAGCAGCTGCGCGAGGCCGGCCGGCAGCTCAAGGTGCACACCATGGCCAACCTGGACCGCTACCTGCCGCAGCTCGAGGAGGCCGTTACGGCGCGTGGCGGGGTGGTGCACTGGGCCCGGGACGCCGCCGAGGCCAACCGGATCGCGGTCGACCTGGTGCGGGGCAAGGGCGTCGACGAGGTGGTCAAGGTCAAGTCGATGGCCACCCAGGAGATCGGGCTCAACGAGGCGCTCGCCGCGGCGGGCATCGCGGCGCTGGAGACCGACCTCGCCGAGCTGATCGTGCAGCTGGGACGCGACAGCCCGTCCCACATCCTGGTGCCGGCCATCCACCGGAACCGGTCGGAGATCCGGGAGATCTTCCTGCGTGAGATGGGCGACGTCGATCCGGAGCTCTCCGACGAGCCGGCGGCCCTGACCGCTGCGGCGCGGCGGCATCTGCGCCGCAAGTTCCTCAGTGCGCGGGCGGCGATCAGCGGGGCCAACTTCGCGGTGGCCGAGACCGGCACGTTGGCTGTGGTCGAGTCCGAGGGCAACGGGCGGATGTGCCTCACCCTGCCGGAAACCTTGATCACGGTGATGGGGATCGAGAAGGTCGTGCCCCGGTGGCGCGACTTGGAGGTGTTCCTGCAGCTGCTGCCCCGGTCCTCCACGGCCGAGCGGATGAACCCCTACACCTCCTTGTGGACGGGCGTTACGCCCGGCGACGGGCCTCAGGAGTTCCACCTGATCCTGCTCGACAACGGCCGTACCGCCGTGCTGGCCGATGCGGAGGGTCGTGATGCGCTGAACTGCATCCGCTGCAGTGCCTGCCTGAACGTCTGCCCCGTCTACGAGCGGGCCGGTGGGCACGCGTACGGGTCGGTCTACCCCGGGCCGATCGGGGCGATCCTGTCGCCGCAGCTGACCGGGATCGAGGACAACGCCTCCTTGCCGTACGCCTCGTCCCTGTGCGGCGCCTGCTACGACGTCTGCCCGGTCAAGATCAACATCCCGGAGATCCTGGTGCATCTGCGGGCCCGGCACACCGAGACGTACGCGGCCCAGCACCGCACTCCGAGCGCCGAGGCCGCGGCGATGTCCGCGGTTGGCTGGGTGATGAGCGACCCGAGACGCTGGACGCTCGCCCTCCGCGCCGGGCGGCTGGGACGGGTCCTCGGCCGGCAACGAGGTGCCATCGGCGACGTTCCGCTGCCGGTCGTCAGGCAGTGGACCGATGCCCGGGATCTGCCGCGGCCGCCTCGGCAGACGTTCCGCGACTGGTGGGCTCGGGAGCACAGGGAACCCGAGGAGCGCGGGTGAGCGCCAGGGACGAGGTGCTGGCCCGGATCCGGGATGCCCATGTCGTTGCACCGCCGCCCGAGCTGGCGTATGACGACATCGACCGGAGCTACCGCACGACGTCGGATCTGGAACCGGAGGCCTTGGTCGAGCTGCTGGTCGACCGGCTGATCGACTACCGGGCACTCGTCCGCCAGTGCACTGCAGACGAACTTCCCGGAACGGTCGCTGCCGCTCTGTCCGAGCGAGGGATCCGATCGCTGGTGGTGCCGAGCGGCCTTGATCAGGCGTGGCTGCAGGAAGTCGACGCAGACCTGCGGACTGATGACGGCACGCCGCTGACCGTGGCCGAGCTCGATGAGGCCGACGGGGTGGTCACGGGATGTGCGCTGGCGATTGCGCAGACCGGCACGCTGTGCCTCGACGGATCGGCCGGCCAGGGACGCCGGGTGCTCAGCCTGATCCCGGACTACCATCTCTGCGTCGTCGCGGCGGCGGACACCGTCGCCGACGTCCCGCAGGCCGTTGCGCGACTCGACGGGACCCGGCCTTTGACTCTGATCAGCGGCCCGAGCGCCACCAGCGACATCGAGCTCAACCGGGTGGAGGGTGTGCACGGGCCACGCACCCTCGAGGTGATTCTCGTCGTGTCCGGAGGTGGCTGAACCATGGCGCGCTACTGCCTGCTGGGTCATGTCGACCCGGCTCGCCTCGATGAGTACCGGGAGGTGCATCGCGCCGTCTGGCCGGAGCTGCTGCAGGTGCTGCACGACGCCGGCTGGCGCAGCTATTCGCTCTTTCTCCGCGACGACGGCCTGCTCATCGGCTACGTCGAGGCCGACGACCTGGACGAGGCGCAGGAGCGGGTGGCGCGTACAGAGGTGAACGCTCGGTGGCAGGCCCGGATGTCCGCCCTGTTCGCCAGTGAGGGGGCGCCCGACGAGGCGTGGGCACGGGTACCGGAGGTGTTCAACCTGGAGGACCAGCTGCGGGCCGCGTCGCCGGCCGACTGACCGGCTCGGGATCCGCGCATTTTCATCGGGGGAGCGTGCGGATGTCGTAGGCAGCGAAGGCCGGGTCAACTGTGACGACGGTCAAGTCCTCGACGCTCGCCTGAGCAATCAACATGCGGTCGAAGGGATCCCGATGATGCCATGGCAGATTCCAGAGCTGGGCCGCATGAGCGGAGGTGAGAGAGAGACTCAAGAAATCTTCGTTCTCGAGCGCGGCGAGGAGATCTCTCGACGCCGACAGCTTGCCGAGGCTTGCCTTGATCGCCATCTCGGCGATGGAGACCGATGACACATAGATGTCGTGAGCCGGGTCGGCGATGACTGGCCGCCATGAGTCCGGGAGTCGGGTGTCATCGGCGCCCCACCACAGCAGGACATGGGTGTCGAGAAGGAGCCTCAACTGCCGTACCAGTCGCGTTCATCGGAGGGTGAGAACTCGTCGAAGTCGGCTGCAACAGTGACCCGGCCGCGCCAGAAACCTGGTCTCCTCGGCGCGTGCCGACTGACGTGCGGGACCAGCCGCGCTACGGGCCGCCCATGACGAGAAATAGTGATCTCTTCACCATGCTCGACCCGGGCGAGCAGCTGTGACAGGTGCGTCTTCGCCTCGTAGACGTTCACGGTGTCGGTCATGCGCTAAGTCTACTGGTAGATCTAGTCAAGTCTGGTCAGATTGAGCCTATGTCGGGAGTCGGCCACCTGTTAGTTCGACCAGTGCCGCTGGTGCCGACAGCGACCACGCCTCGTAGGTCAGCTCGGCCAACTCCTGACGGTCGACCCCAGCCAGATAGACCACCACCCAGCCGAACTGGCCGGCGGTGAACTGGACCTCGAACACCTCGGGGCGCTCGGCCACCAGGGCCAGTTGCTCGCTCAGCGTCTGCTTCAGCCCGACCGTCGAGGTGCGCTCCCAGAGGTAGCCGAAGGTCTGGCCACGGACCCGGAAGGTGGACCAGTTCGGCGAGTCGGTGCGCTCCACCCCATCCAACTGGTCGACGAGCTCGAGGAAGTCCTCGATCCGGCTGCCCACCCGGGCATTGAACCAGCCTGGTCCGACCTCACGTCCAGCTCAGGCGCACATCAGCGGCTGCGTGGTCCGGGGCCAACGCTCGACAGTCCGCGCGCCCTTGGCTCCGACGTACGCCCGCTTCCGGTCCGCCGACAGCCAGCACGTAGGCCCGGTCGCTCTCGTCCAGCGTCAGGAATCTCATGCTGGTCCAGTTGCAGTGCTCGGGCCCGGTGCTGGAGACGACGCGGTAGGTCGGCACCCGCTTTCCGGCGTCGTCAGTCCAGATCTCCAAACCTCGCTCGCTCGTGACCGACTCCGGGAACTCTGCCGGGTTGCAACGGGCCCAGGACTCCATGTGCCATCCCGAGGGCCCCCCCAGGGCTGGGCCGTCGTGCAGAATGACGGCCATCTTCACCCGACCCTCGACTCGGATGGTGAACAGCGCCCGGTCGCCCTCCGTGCGCTCCAGGAGATAACCGGTCCGGGGCCCGTCGAATGCTCCCTCGTCAAGACCTTCGCGTAGCCCGGCCTCTGGCGTACGTCCGGTCTCGCCGCCCTCGTACCGACCGGGGCGGAACTCACGACCACCTTCGTCTCGCACTCCACCACCCGGCCGGCCGCGCCGGTCTTGCGCTCGGACACGTTCGCGGCGTCCTGAGGATCGATGTAGAGCGGTCCCTGGTACGGCGTTGTCACGTCGCCGGGTTGCGCCGGCCTGGCGATGTCCCTGCCACATGCCGCGAGGCTGGGGGCGGCGAGGAGCAGGCCGGCGATGGCGGCGGACCAACCCGGCCCGAGTTTCACCGGTCGGCGCTCACCGTCGCGGCCACAAGCGGATGCTACTCAGGGTGGTAAAGATGGGCCGGTGCACTACCGCCCCCCGCTGCGCGAACCGGTCCGGACCATCGGTCGGCGGACCTTTGACTTCGACCGGCAGATCGTGGTGATGGGCATCGTCAACCGCACGCCGGACTCGTTCTTCGACGATGGCCGGACCTTTGCGCTGGACCGGGCTGTCGACGCCGCCCTGGCCGCGGATCAGGCCGGCGCCGGCTGGGTGGACATCGGTGGAGTACCGTTCTCGCCCGACGCCGGTGAGGTGAGCCCCGCAGAGGAACTGGACCGGGTGCTGCCCGTGGTGACGGCGGTCAGTGCCCGGAGCGATGTGGTGATCTCCGTCGACACCTACCGGTCGGAGGTGGCCGCCGCCTGCCTGGCAGCAGGGGCCAGCGTCGTGAACGACACCAGCGGACTGCGCGACCCGGACCTCGCCGCTGTTGTCGCGGAGCACCGCGCGACCGTCGTGATCACCCACAGCCTGGCCGAGCCGAGGCGGCACTTCCCGCGGCCGCAGTACGCCGACGTGGTGGCCGACGTCAAGCGGTTCCTTGCCGAGCGGGTTGGATACGCCGTCGGCCAGGGTGTCGGCGAGGACCGGATCGTCCTCGACCCGGGGCACGACCTCAACAAGAACACCCGGCACAGCCTGGAGCTGACCCGCCGGCTGACCGAGATCGCCGACCTTGGCCTGCCGCTGGTGGCGGCGGTGTCCAACAAGGACTTCGTCGGTGAGGCGACCGGCCTGGCCAAGGCGGACCGGATGCCGGCGTCGATCGCCGCCGCCACCGCCTGCGCTCTCGGCGGAGCTCGGATCCTGCGGATGCACGACGTCGCTGCGGCCGTCGCGGCCGCCCGGATGACCGAGTGCATCCTCGGCTTCCGGGAACCTGTCGAGCTCTGGCACAACGTGTGACCGGGGTTTCGCGTTTCCCGTCATGTGACGTCTAGAGCGTGTTCCGTCAGCACTTCGGACACGTTTTGGACGTCATGTGACGGGAAACGTGGAGTGGGGGAGCCGGTCCGCACTGCGGTGTCGGAGGCCGGAACTAGGGTGAGCGCCATGGTCCAACCCGAGCGTCTCGCCGCCCGTGCCGAACGGGTGTCGGCCGGTCTGGAGGAACTGGACCAGTGGCTGCGGGACCAGATCCGGACCGGGATCGCCGGGCTCGGTCGTGGCGGATACCGGCCGCTGGACCGGATGGCGGCCCGGATGATCGACGCCCAGGCGCCGGGTGTAGCGGGCATGCTCCGTGCTCTGCCCGGCGAGCTGACGGGCGACGGCTGGCCGGGTCAGTTGCTCGAGCAGCTGGGAGCCCTGCACCTGTTGGTCGAGGCCCACCGCAGGGTTGAGCAGCTGCCCGCCGACCTTGCCGCCACGGTGCGGTCCCGGGTCGGCTACCCGGTGCGCAAGGCGGACGTGCTGGCCGGTCCGGGCGTGACCGACCACTGGTTCGCGGTCGGCACGGTGGACAGCCTCGACTACCGGTTGGAGACCCGGCGCGTCTGGCTGTACGGCGCGACCACCCGGCGGTGGGCACTGCTGCTGAGCTTCGCCCCACCGGGCGGGTTCCTCGACGACTCGGTCGCCGCCGGCCAGCGGCTGCACGGGACATTGCACTTCTACGCGGGTTCAGGCCAGTACCGGGCGTTGGTCGGGGAGCAATGGGATGTCATCGAGCCGGTCGTGCTGCCGGCGGCCGAGACGTACGCGGAGCTGGCCGACCGGTTCGCCGACCTGGTCGCTTCAGATCCCTGGGCGACCCGGATGCCGGCGGCGATCTCGGCCGCCGCCGTGCCACCCGATCGGCCTGGCGGCCGGTGGCGGCTGCGGGAGGCCTCGGGGGAGTACCGGGAGGTCGTGGAGGTAGCGGAGCCTTGGCCGTTGCTCGCGCGGTCGCTGGGCGAGCCGACGCCGATCTTCGGCGAGTGGGGGACGGCCGGGTTCCGTCCGGTCAGCCTGCTGCCGGATGCCCACGGAGGCAGCTTCAGCCCGACCGTGGCCCTGGAGGCGGCCTGATGGCCGGATGGGAGGACCTGGTCACCGTGGCGCTGCTGGGCACCGACCGCCGTCCGGTGCCCGACGGGTTGCCGGCCGGATGGGCCGGCCCACCGCAGGACCCAGGCAAGGACCCGACCGGCGCTGTGCTGGCGTACGCCGCCCGGCACCGGGCAGCAAGGCGCGCCGGAGCGCGGCTGCCTACCGGTCCCGCCCCTGAGCCGGCGCCGGCCGGCGGCCGCGAGCCGGCTCCTCAGGATGCGCAGCGGCGGCTGGCCGAGGCGCTGGCCACTGGGGCGGTGGGCCGGGTCAACGAGGCACTGGCGGAGCTGGTCGAACACGGGGGCATGGCAGCAGAGGTGTGGGCGACCGCGGCAACGGTGGCCGCCGGCTCTCCCCGGATCGACCGGACGGCGCTGGCGGCTGCCCTCGGCGTACGCGGTGTGTGGTTCGTGGCCCGCAACCCTGGGTGGTCCCGGTTGGCTGCCGCGCTCCAGGCCAGGCTGCCCGAGGCGTCGTCATGAACAGCCTCGCCCCGGATCAGCGGGCGGAGCTGCTCCGGCCGCATGCCGAGGATGCGTACGCGAAGGAGCTGGCAGCGTTGGCGGCGACGGACGAGCGGCCGCGTCCGCCACGCTGGCGGCTCTCGCCGTGGGCCGTGGTGAGCTACGTCGTGGGCGGCGAGCTGCCGGACGGCACCGTGATCACCCCCAAGTACGTCGGGTCGCGGCGGCTGGTTGAGGTGGCCGTGGCGACTCTGGCGACCGACCGCGCCCTGCTGCTGCTCGGGGTGCCCGGCACCGCCAAGTCGTGGTTGTCGGAGCACCTGGCCGCTGCCATCTCCGGCGACTCCACGCTGCTTGTCCAGGGGACGGCAGGAACCGCCGAGGAGGCGATCCGCTACGGCTGGAACTACGCCCGGCTGCTGGCGGAGGGCCCCAGCCCCGAGGCGCTGGTGCCTTCGCCGGTGCTCACCGCGATGCAACGTGGGGCTCTCGTCCGGGTGGAGGAGCTGACCCGGATCCCCGCCGACGTGCAGGACGCGCTGATCACCATCCTGTCGGAGAAGACGCTGCCTGTTCCCGAGCTCGGTGACGAGGCCCAGGCGATCAAGGGGTTCAACCTGATCGCGACCGCCAACGACCGCGACAAGGGGGTGAACGAGCTGTCCTCCGCGCTGCGCCGGCGGTTCAACACCGTGGTGCTGCCGCTGCCGGAGCGAGAGGAGGACGAGGTGCAGATCGTGTCCAGCCGAGTGGCCGACCTGGCCGCCACTCTGGAGCTGCCGCCGGTGCCGACCGCGATCGAGGAGATCCGGCGAGTGGTCACCGTGTTCCGGGAGCTGCGGTCCGGGGTGACCGGTGACGGACGGACGACGGTCAAGTCGCCCTCCGGCACCCTGTCGGCGGCGGAGGCGATCTCGGTGGTCACCAG
>JBKPNA010000344.1:0-4350 GCA_046765695.1 Actinomycetota bacterium
GCGCAGTTCATCGTGGCCACGGGATAAGGACGGGGCTGGAGGACACCCCGGTACTGCCGGACGGCCGGCCGGCTCAGGGAAACGGCGATCTCGTCGCGGCGGCGGCAGCCCTGCAGCGCCGGCTAAGTGGCACGACCTCACGGGACGGAATGCCTCAAGCCGCTTCGTCGGAGGGAAAGTAAGACCTCAGGACGGGAAAGGGAAATCATGCGGATCTTCTTGGCCGGAGCCACCGGAGCGGTCGGGCGGCGGCTGCTGCCGATGCTGACCGGCACCGGGCATCAGGTGGTAGGCACGACTCGCAGCTCCGAGCGTGCGCGGGCGCTGGAGGCGACCGGCGCCCAAGGAGTAGTGCTGGACGCCCTCGATCGAGCGGCGGTGCTGGCGGCGGTCACCGAGGCCAGGCCGGACGTCGTGATCCATGAGCTCACCGCTCTGGCAGGTCCGGCCAATCTGCGCAAGTTCGACGACTGGTTCGCGCAAACCAACCGGCTGCGCACGGAGGGCACGGACAATCTGCTGACCGCGGCCCGAGCCGTCGGCGCGCGTCGGTTCATTGCGCAGAGTTACGCCGGCTGGCCGAGCGGGCGTACGGGTCGTGCGATCACGACCGAAGAGGACCCGCTGGATCCGCACCCGACCGCAGCATCGCGATTGAGCCTGGCCGCCATCGCTCATCTGGAATCGGCGGTGACGGCAGCGGACGATCTTGAAGGTGTGGTGGTCCGGTACGGCAGCCTGTACGGCCCGGGCACCGCACTGGGTAGCAACGGCGAACTGCTGGAGATGGTTCGCCGCCGTAGGTTGCCGATCGTCGGCGGAGGCGGCGGGATATGGTCGCACGTGCACGTCGAGGATGCCGCTGGGGCCACCCTGCTGACGCTCGATCACGGCGCTCCGGGCGTTTACAACATCGTCGATGACGAGCCGGCACCCGTGTCGGAGTGGCTGCCGGCGTTCGCCGATGCCGTCGGCGCGAAACCGCCTCTCCGCATTCCCGGCTGGCTCGCTCGACCACTGCTTGGCGAGCACGGCATCGCCATGATGACGTCGATCCGAGGCTCCTCGAATGTCAAGGCCAAGCGTGAGCTCGGCTGGAAACTGAGGTACCCCAGTTGGCGGCAAGGATTCCGGACCGGCCTCGGCGACGATTCCGGCGTAGGAGAAAGCAAGCCGCGACTCTAGGTTCGGGCCAGTTCGCTGGTCTTCCGCCAGCGGATGCCGGAGTCGAGGAACCCGTCGATGTCGCCGTCGAACACCGCGTCCGGGGAGGAGACCTCGTATTCGGTGCGGAGATCCTTGACCATCTGGTACGGGTGCAGCACGTACGAGCGCATCTGCGAGCCCCAGCTGTTGCCGCCGTCACCCTTCAGGGCGTTCAGCTGCGCTTCCCGCTCCTGCCGCGCCTTCTCCAGCAGGCGGGATTGCAGCACCCGGAGTGCGGCGGCCTTGTTCTGCAGCTGCGACTTCTCGTTCTGGCAGGACACCACGATACCGGTCGGCAGGTGGGTGACCCGAACGGCCGAGTCGGTGGTGTTGACGCTCTGCCCGCCGGGTCCTGAGGAGCGGAAAACGTCGATCCGCAGGTCGGACTCCGGGATGTCGATGTGGTCGGCCTCCTCCGTCACCGGCAGCACCTCGACACCGGCGAAGGATGTCTGGCGGCGTCCCTGGTTGTCGAACGGCGAGATCCGGACCAGCCGGTGGGTGCCCTGCTCGACCGACAGCGTCCCGTACGCGAATGGCGCATTCACCTGGAAGGTTGCGGACTTGATCCCTGCCTCCTCGGCGTAGGAGATGTCGTAGACCTCTGTCGGGAAGCCGTGGCGCTCGGCCCACCGCAGGTACATCCGCAGCAGCATCTGCGCGAAGTGAGCCGCGTCGACTCCGCCGGCCTCCGAGCGGATGGTGACCAGTGCCTCCCGCTCGTCGTACTCCCCGGACAGCAGCGTGCGGACCTCGAGAGCGTCGATGGCCTTTTGCAGCGATCCGAGCTCTGTCTCCGCCTCGGCGAGGCTCGCCGCGTCACCTTCCTCCTGGCCGAGTTCGACGAGCACACCGACATCGTCCAGCCGGGAGCGCAGGTTCACGACGCGATCGACTTCGGCCTGTAGCGCCGACAGTCGAGAGGTCACTCGCTGGGCGTTCTCGGGGTCGTCCCAGAGGTTGGGTGCGGCGACCGCCTGTTCCAGATCGGCGATCTGGGTGCGCTTGGCCGCGGGGTCGACGACAGCCTCGATCGAGCTCAGAGCTTTGTCGAGGTCGGCCAGCGCTGCCGCGAAGTCGGGTCCAGCCACAACTGACCACTCTACTGACCGGACGAGCCCGACGCCCCAAGCGTCAGTCGCGGTCCTCGGCTGTGAGCTCCTCGATGCGGACGAAGCGGTCCTCACCGCGTTCCGAGCGGGCCGGCCAGTCCTTGACCCAGATCACAGCGAACGCAGCCAACGAACAGGTCAACGCGAACACGGCTCCAAGGACGGACAGCCACACGGTCACGGCGCCGACCACATCCAGCACCGCGACCGCCACCGCGTTGCGCCAGGTGAGCCGGCCGTGCCAGGCGCGGGCCGCCGCGTAGCCGACCCAGGGCACCATGGCCAACAGGGTGACCACCCAGGCGAAGACCGACAGCCCGTTGTCGAACGCGCCGGACACCAGCCGGATCATGGCGACCAGGCTGAGCAGTCCCGTCAGCGCGCCTAGGGCAAGGGCGAGGTTCTTGTTGAGCATTGCTGCATCACGGTAACCGAAAGCACGACCGGACGGGGCCGGCCGCAACTGAGTGGGTCTCCCGGGCTGGATCCTTGCCGCCGCCGCCGACCGTGGTCTCCTCTCATCCGGCCCGCTATTGTGGGCGGCTGCCGACCTACGCGGTCGGTGCGCCGGGGAGCATAGCTCAGTTGGTTAGAGCACTTGCCTTACAAGCAAGGAGTCGCAGGTTCGAGTCCTGCTGTTCCCACCCAAGTCAGCGGCCACTTCGCGCACGTGGCCGCTTGGGCATTCTATCGGTGCGTGACCAACTGAGTGACTATGTACCCGAACTCCGCTGGCCGAACAGCTGGTCCATCACGGTCGCGCCGGTCTGAATCACCGGTCTGATCTGGTGACGATAGACAAGGTCGGTGACGTTCGTTCCGCTGTGCCCGACAAGGCGCGAAATGTCCTCGAGCGGCACGCCAGCGTCGGACAGCAGCGACACGAACGAATGGCGCAGCTCACGTGGCGTCCACTCCGCTGGTTCGAGCCCAGGCACCAGGGCCAAGGCACGGCGGAAGTCCCGACGCACGTTTGCGGCATTCATGCCGGTGCCGACGGCCGTGGTGAAGACAAGCCCGGTCTCGGTCCACCGCTCCCCTGCCGCCAACCGATCTTGGGCCTGCTGCACCCGCTGACGCTTCAGCGCCTCTACACAGCGGCCGGCGAGGGCGAGGGTCCTTCTGGACTTCCGGGTCTTGGTGTCCCCGGTTGCTCGCACTGACCGCCAGACCTCAAGGTGCGGCAGCCCATGCGGATCGTCCAAGTGGACATGATCCCAGCGCAGCGCGCGCAGTTCCTCGGTGCGTGCCCCGGTGAGCAGCGAGACCACGACGTAGGCATGCAGCCGATCATGTGCCGTCTTGGTCAGCACGTCATCGGCCTGCTGGGCGGTCAGAGACTTCGACACGCGACCCGGTTGACCGGCGGGCACCTCGGTCAACTCGACAACGTTCCGTTTGACCAGGTCCCGCGCCATGGCCCGTTTCACTGACCGGTTCAGACACGCCCGGACCAGCTCTAGCGTGCGTGTGCTCAGGGTGGCTGAGAGACCGACCAGCCAGGCATCGATCTTGGGCGCCGTCAGATCGCGCAGCTTCCACGCTCCGATCAGCGGCAGGACATGCTTTTCGCAGAGGTGACGATATGTGATCCTGGTCGCCTCGTCGCGGTTGCTTAGCCCGTAGGCGAGCCAGTCCTCGACCGCATGTCGCACCGTGTATCCGAGTGGGCCGACCGGCAGCCCATCGGCCTGGTCGCCAAGCATGTCCCGCAGCTTCGTCTTCGCCGCGGTCTTGGTCCGCCCAGAAGCCTTCCGCACGATCCGCTTGCCTCGGCCGTCGTAGCCGATCGTGATCTCAGCGATCCAGCGTTGCCGCCTCTCATCCCAGTACAACCCGCCATCCCCGCGGGCCCGTCTGGTCATGCCGCCCCTGATTCCAGCGACGCAACGTATTCCGCTAACGCCGCGACGGGCACCAGCCGCCGGCGCCCGGCCTTCACAGTGCGGAGCCGACCGGATCGGATCAGCTCATAGAGCACTGACTTGCTCAGCCGCAGCGCGGTCGCCGCCTCATCCACGCTGTACAGCAC
>JBKPNA010000345.1:0-4884 GCA_046765695.1 Actinomycetota bacterium
TGTTCAACGCGGATGGACGGGGTGACACCGTGACGCAAATGGCGATTGTGATTGGGCTCCTGATCGCCGGTTATCTGCTGTCGTTGTGGCTCAATCCGTATGTCACGTGCTCCAGATGCGGGAACAAGCCAAAAATGAAAGCATGGCTGTTCAGGTACGCACACCATGTCTGCCCCAAGTGCCAGGGGACTGGTCAGCAGCTTCGATTCGGCGCCAAGTACCTTCTCAGGCGTCATCGGTGATTGCGGCCTAGATCTACTGCCAGTCCTCAGCTGTGGCTTGCCGAAGTATCAGCGATTCAGCGTGGGCAGCTCCCCGGCCTGGGGATGCACGATTCGTCTGCCGGTCGACGGCGAGCCGGCGACCTGATGCCACCAGCCGACCCAGCGGGCGGTGTCGATGTCGGCTCCCAGGGTGACTTGCAGGGCTGACACGGCGTCCTCCTCGACGTCCACCTGGATCGCGACGGGGGCATACCCGGAGGCGGTCAAGGTGTAGCGGCCGCCGCTGAGATCGTCGAGCAGGTAGCTGCCGTTCTCACCGGTCGTGGTGGTCGCCACCACCTGGCCGTGAGCGTCCACCAGGGTCAGAGTTGCCTCTCGGATTCCCCGGCCGTCGCTGGCGGCCACCACGGTGCCGGTCAGCCGGCCCCCACCGGTAAGGCTCAGGTCGCAGGCCAGCGCGCCGGACTCTGGTACGTCGAGGGTGCGAGCGACCGGACGCTGCGACCCGCTTTGGGCGGTCAGGACGTAGCTGCCCGGCACCAGCCGTTCGAAGCTGTACGCCCCATCGCTCGCGCTGCGCGTCGAGCCCGCCACCTCGCCGGTCACATCGATCAGCGTGACCAGCGCATCTGGCACTCCCACAGCCTCGTTGCGCTGTACGTCCTGCCGCAGCACCCGGCCGGTAATGGCGGAGTGGCCGACCAAGGAGATGTCGCGTTTCACTGATCGGTCCCCCACTGCGACAAGTGTTGCCGCCGGGTTCAGCAGCGGAGCCGCGACGACCAGCACAAACGTCCCGCCATGCGGCAGCGGCAGCAGGTACTGGCCGGCCGCGTCACTGACCGTACGGGCGACCTCCCGACCTAGCTGGTCCATCAGGGTCACCTGGGCTCCGGCAAGAGTCCGGCTGTTCTGCCGCACGGTGCCGGACACCGCCAGAGCTGCCGCCTCCTGCTCGACAGCGGAAGTCACCGCCGCTCGGCGGGCAAACTGCCGAGTTGCTGTCTACTGCTGCCTCGGCGGCTGGGGCAGGACGGGCGCGATGGTCCTCCGGAGAGTTCCAACGCTGGTTGTCCGACATCTCTTCCTCGACAACAGCCATCGGCTGCCGGCCGCGCAGCTTCACCTCCTTGAGGAACAACGTCAGTAGCAGGGCGATCAGGGCAAACGGCAGCGCAGCCAGGAAGATGTCGGCGATGGCCGACCCGAACGCGCTCTGCACGATGGTCCGCACAGGTCCGGGTAGTGCGGACAGGTCAGGAATGCCCGTGCCGCCACCCACGCTGGAACTCGGCTTGATACCCGCGTTCGCGAATCCTTCCTCCAGGTAGTGCCGCACCCGGTGGGCCAGCACCGCACCCAGCGCCGACACGCCGATCGCGCCGCCGAGCGAACGGGTGAAGGCCACCAACGAGCTGGCTGCGCCCAGGTCCTCGGCCACCACGATGTTCTGCACGGCGAGCACCAGGTTCTGCATCATCATGCCGACGCCTGCGCCGATCAGGAACATGTACGGCACGAGAATCCAGTAGTCGGTGTCGTATGCCACCGTGCCCATCAGCCCGATGCCCGCGGTCAGCAGGATCCCGCCGAGGACGACGATGGCCTTCCAGCGCCCGGTTCGGCTGATGATCTGCCCGACGATGGTCGAGGACAGGAACAAGCCCGCGATCAGTGGAATGGTCTTCACGCCGGACATGGTCGGCGTCTCGCCGCGGGCCAGCTGGAAGTACTGGCTGAGGAAGATGGTGGCGCCGAACATCGCCACACCAACGAAGAGGCTGGCCAGCGAGGCCAGATCGACCGTACGGTTCCGGAAGAAGCGCAACGGGATGATCGGTTCCGGCGCCTGGTGCTCGGCGAGCATCGCGAGCACCAGCAGGGCGAGACCACCGCCGACCATCAACCAGGTCTGCCACGACCACCAGTCGAACTCCTGCCCGGCCAGCGACACCCACAGCAACAGCGATGCCACACCGGCAGCGATCAGCGTGGCGCCAAGGTAGTCGATCTGCACCGCTCGCTTCAGCACCGGCAGGTGCAGGGTCTTCTGCAGCACGGCGAAGGCCAGCACGGCGAACGGGATGCCGACGTAGAAGCACCAGTGCCAGGACAGGTGCTGGGTGAGCACACCGCCGACCAGCGGGCCGCCAACTGTGGCCAGGGCGAACGTGGCACCGAGGTAGCCGGAGTACTTGCCGCGTTCCCGAGGAGCGATCATGGTCGCCATCACCACCTGCGCCAGCGCGGTCAACCCGCCGGCCCCGACGCCCTGGAACACCCGGGTCGTGATCAGCATCGCCATGTTCTGGGACAACCCGGCCACCACCGAGGCAGCCACGAAGATCACCAGGGCGATCTGGACCAGCACCTTCTTGGAGAAGAGGTCTGCCAACTTGCCCCAGATCGGGGTGGAGACCGTGGTGGCCAGCAGGGCGGCCGTGACCACCCAGGTGTAGCCGGACTCCGTGCCGCCGAGATCCGCAACGATGATCGGCAGCGCGTTCGACACCACGGTGGAGGACAGGATCGCCACGAACATGCCGAGCAGCAAACCCGAGAGTGCCTCAAGGATCTGCCGGTGTGACATCGTCGATGGGTGGTGCACCGGAGGGCCAGCAGCGGCCGCGGGCGCTGCGGTGATGGTAGGACTCATCTGTTCCGTCAAGACTGCGGCCCTCCCTGTCTACGGCAGGTACCCGGGTCGAAGGATCTGCATATCCTGCCGCCGGGTGACCTGAAGAAGAACGTCTAGCTATGCATCCGATGGTATGGCCCTGAACTGCTGCCCAGCTCTACCGGCGATGACCCGAACGCCGCGCGGTCGTCGCCTGCACGAGGCCGCGCGGCCGCAAGGTCATCGAGGATCGCCCGGCGGACAGCGGTGCGTCGTGCACCCGGACGCGCCAGCTACGCCCCAGTACGGCCAGCATGGTCACGGCCTCCGCCCAGGCGAAATGCTCCCCGATACACATGCGAGGCCCGGCGCCGAACGGCAGATACGCGCCACGTGGCTGGCCGGGAGCCTTGGGGTCGAAGCGGGCGACCTGTCCAGGGGAACGCCGCAGCCAGCGGTCTGGCTGGAACCGGTCGGCCTCGGCCCACCACCGCGGGTCGCGATGCAGCAACGCCGGGCTGACCAGACACAGGGTGCCGACCTGAATGGCGCGGCTCCCGAGCACCACGGGCTCGACGATCCGGCGGCTGAACATCCACGACGGCGGCCACAGCCGCAACGTCTCGGCAAGGACCGCCGTGGTGACCGGAAGCCCATCGGCCGGTGTCCCGGCCTCATCGTCCTCAGGCTGGGCGTCCCATTCCTCCTCGAGCTCGGCCCGCAACGCCGACTCCTCATCGATGGCGGCAAGTGCCCAGGTCAGAGCCATCGCCGTCGTCTCGTGCCCGGCGAGGAGTAGCGTCATGATCTCGTCGTGGATCTGCTGGTCGGTCAGTTCGGGGCGAGAACGCAGCAGCTCCAGCACCGGTCCGGGACTCGACTCCCCCGCCCAGCGGCCGCGCCTGATGTCGCCCACGATGCCGTCGAGCGCCATCTTGGCCGACCGTACCCGAGCGGCGGCCGGCAGCGGCACTCGGAGCAGAGCTGCCCCGCCAGGAGCCATAGCGAGCCGGAAGCCGGCAAGGAGATCGGTCAGCGCGCGGCTGATCTGTGGTGCCGGGTCGCGTAGGTTGGAGTCGAAGAGTGCCGTGCCAGCCCCGTCCAGCGTCATGGCGGACATTTCGGCGACCAGGTCGATCCGCTGACCATCGGACCACCGGTCGGAACCGCGCCGCGCCGCCCGGGCAAAGTGAGCAACGTACTCGGTGATCTGCCGGGGATGGAAGGCCGGCTGCAGAGCGCGGCGGTTGCGCAAATGGGCGGCACCCTCGCTGGTCAGCAAACCCTCACCGAGCAGAAGCCGCGAGCGTACGAGGCCGCGACCTTTCGTCGTACGCCGGGCGTGCGTGGTCAGCAGCTCCCAGACCTGGCTGGCGTCGTCCACGAGCACCACCCGTTCGGGACCGATCCGCAGCGGCATGGTGGCGGCGCCGCTGCCCACCAGCGCGTCCAGGAAGTCGATCGGTGAGCGACGGAAGGCACGCATCAGCGCGACGTTCGTGCTGACCGACCGCGCTGATCGGGTAAGCAGCTCAGGCATGCTCACCGCTCGACGCTACCTGCGACAGGGAACGGCGCAAGAATCCCGTCGCTAGCCTGACCTGTGTGACTGCCACGAACGCCGACGTCGGCGCTGCCGGAGCCGGGCCGGCGGATGGGAGAATCACTCGAGTGGCGATCGCGTCCACCGCGGTTGTCCTGGCACTGCTCACCGGATTCCTGGTATGGCTCGCGCTGGCCGACTTCAGCCGGGCAGGATCGGAGCTGAAAGTCCTCGCCGCGGCCTTGGGCCTGATCGGAGTGGTGATCACCCAGGCGATTGCACTCCTGGGCCTGATGCTGAAGCGGTCGGTCGATGACCGAACGCTCTCCATCAGCCGGGCGGCCGAAGCCCGGCTCGCCATGGAGTCCAGTTGGAACGCGGCGCTGCAGCGCGAAGACCGCCTGATCAATCGGGTCAAAACCGTCCGGGAGTTCTTTGAGTTCCTGTCCTCGCCGGATCCGCGGCAGAAGGCATCGGCGCTGGTCCTGATCGGCGAATTG
>JBKPNA010000346.1:0-16359 GCA_046765695.1 Actinomycetota bacterium
GCCCTGGGCTCTGGTGTAGGTGCTGCCGTACGGCAACGGGCCGTTCTGGACGAAGTAGCCGTCTCCGTTGCGTACGTCCCGGCTGTCCGGCTGCGGAGCGCCGAGAGCCGGCGGCCACGCCGACTCCGCACCCTTGTTGGCAGCCGCGTAGAAGGTCTCGACGTGCCGCGTGTAGCCGTCGAAGGACCAGGGAGTGGCCGGACCGGCTTCGAGTACCAGAACCCGGAAACCGGAAGAGGTGAGCCGTTTGGCCAGCAGTGCTCCCGCTACGCCGGCGCCGACCACGACAACGTCGTGCGTGACGCCCTCGGGGTCAGTGCTCATGATCCGATGTCCACGGGCTCGGTCGACCAGGCTCCGAAGCCCTGCTGCCGGGCGCCGGCCGGGTGAGCGCCGACGACTGTCCATTGCAGACCGGCCTGATAGGCGGCACCGGAGACGACGCCCGTCGTATCCCCGGGCGCCGTGCCGTTCCGGGCACGCCAGCCCTCCGGCAGCTCGGTCCAGGCGCCGCAGTACCACAGCACCGTGATGGCTCGAGCGACGGGACCCAAGTCTGGATCGGCCAGAATCGCCGGCAGGTTGCCCTGGGCCGAATTCGGCGGGGCATTTTCAAATGTCTCGAAAAGCCGCTCGAGCAGCGGCGCCGGCACGATCGAGTGGATCTTGTGCAGATAGGTATTCGCCATTCCCGTGCCCTGCAGTGCCACCGGCGAGAGGCCGGTCAAGGCAGCGGACAATTCGACAAAAGATTGTGGTCGCGAAGTCATTCAAAAAGGCTTCCAAATATTCGTACGTTCGGGGTCGGTGGCGCGACCCCCAAAACTTCGCGTCCCGGGAAATAGTGTCGCATGAGCTGGCTCTCGCGGCAAGGATTCACATGCATTGCGCTCTAGGCGCCCGCAGATCTCACTGACTAACCTTGTCAGAGCTTCTTGATCAAGCTGTGCGGATTGCCTGCGTGCTTCCCATCACCGCCGTTCTGGCCTCCGAAGACATCGTCGGGGCCCCGTGCCCGGTCCTGACGGCGATCTGGGCGTCACCGTCGAGGCGCTCGTGGAGGGTGAGCAGATCGGAGGGGTAGCGCAATGAAAGGCTCCGTTGGCCGTGATCAACAGCGGTAGCTGTTTCGAAAACGGGGTAGCGCAGATCACAGATGACGCCCACATTACGTTCTGGCCGGGTTGCTGGACATGGCTGGAAAATCATGACACGGTCTGCACCGTGGACTTGAACGGCGCATGGCGCCTGGTGCATTGGCGGCGGATCAATGCCGACGGCACCGAGACTTTCCCTTTGGGGGAAAACGCTCAGGGAACACTGCTGTATACCGACGACGGATATATGTCGGCGATGATGACTGCCGCAGACCGGCCGGAGATCGACGGTGGCGATCCCCTCGGCGGGGACCCGGGGGCTCGTGCGGCGGCGTACTCCACCTGTCTTGCCTACTCGGGCACCTGGCAACGCCAAGGCGACACCGTGACCCACCGGCTGACCGACAGCCTCTATCCCAACTGGTCGGGCACCCTACAGCCCCGGTCGATCGAGAACCGGGGCGGTCAACTCATCCTGCGTACGCCATCGAACGGGCCCGGCGGTGTCGTCAACGAGATCGCTTGGGCGCGTCCCGACGACCTCGGCAACTGATCGCCCGGCCGCCTCCACCCATCCCAACCCTTCCCCAGGACAAGAGACGATGACCCTTACCACCGATGCCGCGGCTGCGCCGACCCAAGAGCCGGCTGTCCCGGCTGCCCACGGCGGGATCACCACTCGCGCCGCCACTGCACGCGGGACGCAGCCACACGCGCGCATCGACCTCGCCCACGAGCATGTCGATCTGCAGCGCGTCGCCCAGCACATGTACGGCCTGCTGCTGCGCAACGTCGCGAGCGATGGTTTCCCCTTCACGGACTCGACGCATCAGCTGGTCTCGCATCCAGGCTGTGTGATCGCCGCTCCGTCGTACCCGGCGAACGCGCCAGGCATCAGCCAGGACTATGTCTTCAACTGGGTCCGTGACGCGGCGATCACTGCCCTGGAGATCGTCGCCGCCTCGTCCGCTGTGCCCGGCCAGCCGGTGCAGGCGCTGATCGACTATGTGAACTTCGCCGACTTGTGTCAACGCAACGCCACCCCGACCAAGGGACATGCCTGCTTCACCGTCGATGGCCGGTCGCGCCCGTGGTCGGAGCAGAACGACGGTCCCGCAATTCAGACGGTGGCGATCCTGGCCGCATTCCCTCAGCTGGACCCGCCCACCCAGCAGGTTGCGACCGACCTCATCGGCCGCAACCTGGAGTTCCTGCTCGACAGCTATCAGGATCAGACCACCAACCTGTGGGAGGAGCACATCGGGTTCTCCTTCTTCGCCCGTTCGGTCCAGCTGCGCTGCTTCCACGAGGTGGCCGCAAACAGGCTGGGTATCCCTGTTCCGGAGGGCGTGACCGAGGCCATCTCCTGGCTGGAGCACGCGCTTCAGGCGCACTGGAGCGGCAGCTACTACGCAACGATGATCGGCGGGGATGCTCCGGGCGACCCGCATCAACCCGCGGTCCCGGCGGGTTACGACCCGAACATCGACATCGTGCAGGCGAGCATCTACGGGGCCGTGCCGTGCACCGACACGAGACTGCTCGCCAGCGCCGCGCAACTGATCAGCCAGTGGGCTGACCCCAGCTCGCCAGAGGTCTATCCCGTCAACCTCAGCGACGCCGCACTGGGCCTCGGGCCCATGCTTGGCCGCTACCCCGGCGACCTCTATGACGGTGGCTCGGACAGTTTGGGCGATCACCCGTGGGCCCTGTGCACCGCGAACTTCGCCCAGCTCTACTACGAGGTCGCCACCGAAATCGATGCGTCCGGCTCGGTCCCGCTCAACGAGCTGTCGGCGCCGTTCTTCGGCCAGATCGGGGTTACGCCGTCCACCAGGGCCAAGTCTGCGGTCGAGGCGCTGCACACCGCTGGGGACGCGATGTTGCGGGCCGTCGTCTACCACAGCGATCACCTGGAGCTGAGTGAGCAGTTCGACGGCGTCTACGGGTATGAGAAGAGCGTTCGCGACCTGACCTGGAGCTACGCGGCGTTCCTCTCGGCAGCTCGCGCCCGGTCAGGTCAGCCGGTCGAAGGCTAACCCGGCGTACCAGCTTCACTCTGCACCGTTTTGCCGACGCTGCACCTGCTCCAGAGGGTGCAGGATTGAGGTAAAGGGTGCAGAGTGAAGCTTGAGGGGGTATCCCGGTGGACCGGCCCGTTGAACCGCTGGACAGCCTGAAGGAACTAGCACAGTACGAGGACGAGGTCCTCGATGCGATCGCCAGCACACCTCATGGCCCGCTGCTCTTCCTCTCCGATCCCGTCCGGTTCCTCAACGACGCCGGCTTCGTGGTGGGCAGGGGTCTCCAGACAGATCTGAGGAAGCTGCCTCGGCTGAAGGAGAACTCGCCCGGCCGCTACGAGGACGTCCTTGCCGGCAAGGGCAAGGCAGCCACCTGGCGAGTGCGCATCAGCTCGCTGGGACTGAAGTCCAAGAGGCTCGACCGGCCGGATCGAAGGCTGCCGCAATGAACCCGTACACCGGTGGCTACGACCTGTGCCTCGAGGTCAGCGAGGACGTGCTGTCGGCCTTCGTCGGTGCCGCAGTGGGTGGCAAGGAACTCACCGTCCCGGCTCAGGTCGCAGATGTGACCGGCCTGCTCCACCTGCTGATCGAGCGGGCCGAGCTGGCCATCGACCCAACCCGTGAGGCGAGCGCCCTGGTCACCGTCACCTTCCGAGACTCCTCGGTCCGGCTGGCGCTACCAGGCACGACCGGGCCGGTCGGTCCGCTGGCCGGCGCGTTGATCGTGGGAGTTCCGTTCAGGCTCGGCCCGGTCAGCAGCGACCCCGACCTGGGCGACGTACGCGGCATTCAGGTGGATCTCTCGCTGCCCGCCAGTCCGAACGACCCCGATCCGGTCACCGTCCAGATCGCTCCAGATCCAGCGTCGCTGGACCTTCTCGACCAGCTGTTGACACCTGCCGGCGTGGACTTCGCTGCCGCTGCACCGCAGATCTCAGAGGCGGTGCGCGCGGAACTGGCGTTGCAGTTCGGGGTCGTGCCGCTCGGCGATCTGGCGATTCCGGTGTCGGTCGATGGTGATGGCACGCTCGGTGTCCACCTCACCGGTTCCCCGGAGCAGGTGCGGTTCGGGCAACTCGAGCTCGCCAGTGTCGGCCCGGACGACGACGGTCGTCCGGGGGTCTTGGCCATTCTGGCCGCCGTCAAGGCCGCCACCGGCGGGCTCGACCGAGCCGCCAAGACCCGTATCGTGACGGCGCCAGGTCAGCGCGCCGGGCTCGTGCTCTCCGCGGAGGCGTTCCGCAACGAGGCTTTCTGCCCGCTGCTCACCGAGGCGTTGGCGGAGACCGATTTTCCGTTGCCGCCGCCGTGCGGCACCACATCCGGTGGTCTGTTGCGGGTGGCTCAGGACCGCTTCACGACTGGCGCGATCATCTTCGAGTTCCGGGCCGGTGCGGAAGGCAGTGTCTGGAGCGCGCGGGCCAGCCTCTCGGCGACGCTGACCATCGATCTGGTCGACGGCAAGCTGGTGCCTCGGGTAAGGGCCAGGCCGGCAGAGGTCGACCTGGATATCGCGGACTGGCTCGAGGTGCTCGGCGCGATCTTCGCTGCGCCGCTGCTTGCCGTGGCGGAAGCCGCGGTGGCCGAGGCCGAGAAGGTGATCAAGAGGGTCGTGGACCAGGCCGTCGGTGACGCCCTGAAAGCTGTTGCCGGACAGATCCAGGCAACCCTGAATTCGGCGGTGACGTCGGTGGGCCTCGACGACATCCGTCTCACCGGCGCGGCGATCAGCCGCTACGGGATCTTGGTGCAGATGCAGGTGACGACGCCTTCGGCCGGCCGGCTGAACCCGATCCTCGGCATCCAGGTCGACCAGCACGCGACGGATCTCGGCGTCGTGCACAGCGGCACTCTGACCGGCGTCACCTGCAGGACCGACGTCGGCTATGCCTATCAGGACCATCGCCGCAGCACCGTGGTCACGCTCACTGCCATGCCCCAGGCTCTCGGCGACCAGGTGAGCTTTGAGTGGACCGTCAACGGCGACGATGTCGACCCGGGAAACAGCGAGCAGTTCGTGCCAGCGCGGACATATGACGGGTCGGAACTGCCGCACCGCGGGCGGATCCAGCGGATTCTGAGCGAGAACGGGGTCCAGTTGAGGATCAACCACTCGCCGCCCGAGGGCAACCTCAACCTGTTCGTGCAGTGTGTCGCCCGCAACGCCGCGGGGCGGGAGGCAGCGAGGGGTGCAGTCCTGACTATCACCGATCACCTGCGCCAGTTCGAGAGCCGGTACTCCGAGGATCTCGCGGAGTGCGTGCAGCAGCTGGTGGACGGGCTCGGCCGCGGACCGGTGCGCTGGCCACCGGATCCCAACGACCCTCAGGCCTGGCGCGACCGGCTGGTCCGGGATCATCTCGGACCGCTGATTCAGCGGGACTCCGTCAGCCGGGCCGGCGCGGTGCAACTCAGCAGCCTGGTGGGCCTTCTCGCTACCCAGGGCGGTAAGCAGCCCTGGTTGGAGGTGCTACGCCCCAACCTGAGTGGCGCTCGCGGCTCGAGATTCGTACGGATCAGGCCCGGCTGAGCGGTACTACTCGTCCCGTTGCGTCAGCTGCCGGGCGGCGTCGAGCCGTCGGCGGGCCTCGGCCAACGCTCTGACCGCGTCGCGTTGCCGTGACTGAGCCTCGGCGAGATACCGCTGCGCGGTGACCTTGTCCCGGCGCGCTTCGATCCGTTGGGTGTCCAGCGAGTTGACCCGGTCGGCGGCCGCCTCAACAGCCCCCTCTGCGTCGGCCAGCTCGAATTCGGCCTGCCAGTGGGAAGCTTCCGCGGCGGCCAGCGCCTCCTCGGCATGGCGCAGGCTACGCACCCCGGCTGGCTCCATAGCCGGTGCGCCGGATTCGTCTTCGTCCTGAACCACCGAAGGATCCGGCATCTCGACAAGCTTCACCACCCGCAGAGCGGGCACGGCGCGACGACGCGCCGCCAGCTCGTCCCCGGCCGGAGGATGCTGCGATTCGGCGGACGATTCAGCCAGTACCTCGACCGATCTTACCTGGGCGGTAGAGGAGCCCTGCGGGACAGCTAGCCGTGGCCGCCGACCGAAGCCACTGTGCGAGAGCGGTCGCACCAGACGCCCGTTGCGGATCGTCAGCGCTCCCGCCACATCGACCAGTGCAGCCTGCAGCGTCCCTTCCACTTCCGACAGGACGGTCGGAGTGATTCGCAGGCCGGCTTCGGCGGCATGGGCTTGCGCTCGGTTCAGCAGGTCGGCGATCAACCGCCGGCGTTGCTCGGCGAGGCTGCGCAACTCCCCGTGCGCCAGCTCGGTCTGGGCGTCGCGCAGCTCGCGTCCCAGAGTCGACAGTTGCTGCATTGCCGTCGCATCGCGGGCCAAGAGGTTCACCAACCAAGCGCTGCGCGTCGGCCGGCGCAGGCGCTGCAGCCGCTCGGCGATCTCCCGGCTGCCGGCTGATCGGGCCTGTCGTACCAGATCGTTGCGGGCGGCGACGAAGTCGGATGGCGGAAGCACATAGAGCTCACGCACGATTTCGTCCAGCTCATGCCCCGTCATCTGCACATCCATCCGGGGGTCAATCTAGCGTTGCCCTTGCCGGACGGTGCAAGTCAGGAGGCCGCGGCCAGCTCCACCGGCAGATCGGCCGCACAGCAGCCGCCCAACACCGCTATGCAGTCGACGACGAACGCATGCCTCAGCAGATCCGGGAGGTCGCAGGAGGCATCCGTGCAATCAAGGGAGCGGTCGGAGTGGACGACCAACGTGCCGTGGCAGTGGTCGATGCCCAGGCCGCAGTCCGGACAACTGCTCATGGAGTTGTTGTAACAGCTGGCGGCACCGAAACGCTGGATTGCTTGGGGGCGTGTTGGGCGCGGGCTGGTGCTCAGCTGCGCTTCTTTGGTGGATGAGCCTCACGTCCGGCCGGCGCGGGGTTCTTCGCCTTCTTCTTGGCGGTGCCGACCGGCTCACCGGTCTGCGGGCGTGCACCGTTCCCGGTCGACCGGCGTTGCTTGGCCGCCTCGATGCTGGCGCGCAGAGCACTGAGCAGGTCCGGCGGTGCTGCGCCTGACCCGGTCTCCGGGGTCGGCGCACGCCCGGTCGCCTTGGCATCGATGAGGGCGGTCAGCGTCTCCCGGTGTACGTCCCGGTATCGAACCGGGTCGAGCTGCTCATCCGACAAGGAGTCGATCAGCGCCTCTGCCATGGCGAGCTCCTGGGTTGGCGTCACCCATTCGTCGTCGTCGGCGAGGAAAGGGAACTTCGGATTCCGTACTTCATCCGGCCACAGCATGGTGGCCAGAAGGAGCACATCACCGTGCACCCGCAACACCCCGATGATCTCGCGATCGCGCAGCCTGACCTTCGCGATGGCCACCCGGTCCAGCTTCCGCAGCGCATCCCGCATCAGCCGGTACACCTTGGCTGCCTGCCGCTCCGGTTCCACGTAGTAGCTGCGGTCGAAGTAGATCGGGTCAACAGCGGTCCTGGGCAGGAAGGAGACGATCTCGATCGAGCGCGAGGTCGTGGCCGGCAGCGCGGCGAGATCGACCTCGCTGAGCATGACGAGCTGACCCGTCGCCGACTCGTAGCCCCGCCCGATCTCCTCGTACGGCACCTCCGCTCCGTCGATGGAGCAGACCCGCTTGTACTGCACGCGACCGCCGTCCGGAACGTGGACCTGGTGGGACGGAATGTTCTTGCTCTCGGTCGCCACGTAAAGCCGCACGGGAATCGTCACCAGGCCGAACGAAATCGTGCCGCGCCAGACCACCCGCATCGCCGCACCCCCTCCGCGTAGCTGGATTGACCGTCGGTCTCCGGCACAGCGCCGGTCCTCTCCATTGTTCCAGTGGCCAGCTCATATACCAGCACGGGCCAGCACGGTGCCTGTGCCTATCGCCCGGCGACCTCGTTACCGGCACTTCGGTGCAGGCGGATGGCGCCCACCAGAGGCACCAGCATCACGATGGCGAGTGCGGTGAACGCGACGGCGTAGGCCGTGGCCGGCGGCGCCGACGGGCCGAGTCCGCGATTGGCCAGGCGTACGATCACGGCGCTGAGAGCGATACCCAGGGCTGCCGCCACCTGTTGCAGCGTGGACGACAGCGTGTTGGCGCCGGACATCTGGGCCGGGTCGATGTCGGCGAACTGCAGCGAGTTGTAGGCGCTGAACCCGATGGAGCGGAACATTCCGCTCAGCAACAGCAAGGTGACGACCCACGGCAGCGGTGAGGCCGCAGTCAGGGTGGCGATGAGCCCGAAGACAACGGATCCAGCTCCGATGCTGAAGATGAGGACGGTCCGGAAGCCCAACCGCCGGATCAGCGGGCTGGTCACTGGTTTGATCCCGACATTGCCGAGGAACAGCACCAGCACCAGTCCTCCGGCGAGGACCGGGCTCCAGCCGAAACCGACCTGGAACATCAGCGGCAGCAGGAATGGGGCCGCGCTGATCAGCATCCGGTACACCGAACCGCCAACGTTTCCGGCTCGGTAGGACGGTGTACCGAGCGCACTGAAGCGCAGCAGGGGATGCGCGGACCGCCGCAGCCACTGCCAGCTGGCGACCGCCAGCACAAGACCCGCCAGGGTGACGGTCACGATCCCGGCTGGGCCCACCGATGAGGACGCGCCGACCAGCTCTGCCCCGACCAGCAGGCACAGCAGGAATCCGGCACAGAGCAGGAACCCGACCCAGTCCAGCGGTGGTACCGAAGGTGTTGTCTGCTGGGGCACGATGCGGCCGGCAACGAGGAACGCCATCACGCCGAGGGGAAGATTGATCAGGAAGATCCATGGCCAGGTGGCGACCGACACGATCCAGCCACCCAGGACCGGCGCGAGCACCGGAGCGAGGAGCGCCGGCCAGGTCAGGTAGGCCGTCGCGTCAAGCAGATCCCTCTTCGCCGTGGCGCGCAGCACCACCAGCCGGCCCACCGGCACCATCATCGCGCCACCGATGCCCTGCAGGACTCTCGCACCGACGAGCATCGGCAGGCTGCCGCTGACCGCGCAGAGTGCGGACGCAACCGTGAAGATCGCGATGGCACAGAGCAAGATCCGCCGCCCACCGAACCTGTCGGTGAGCCAACCGCTGACCGGGATCCCGACCGCGATGGTGACCAGGTAGGCCGTGATCGCGATATTGATGTCCACAGCACCGACGCCGAGGTCGGCAGCTATCGCCGGCGCCGCGGTGGCGATGATCGTGCCGTCCAGGTTCTCCATGAAGAACGTCCCCGCGACCAGCAGCGCCAGCGGTCGGTTCAACCCGCTCTGGCGATGGGCAGGCCGGGACGACACCATGGCAGCAAGGTACGCACCGGGCGGGCGAGCCCCCAGCGGGAGCCGCTCGGCGAGGCCATGCGCGACCAGCTGCGCAGCAGTTGCTCGAGTAAATGCGCTGTGGCCGAGCATTTTGCATCGGCGACAAACTATTTTAGTTGCGAGGCGGGTGGCGAAGCCGCAGCCAGGCAGGTTTGGCAGAATGGCCCCGAGATGCGCCGCCTCCAATTTAGGCTTTTGTCATGGCCATTAGGGGGAACGGCCGGACACTCGGGGTTTTGCTTACGCTCGTGATACTGCTCGTCGGATGCGGGGCGAAGGAGCGACCTGTCACGTCACCTAGCCAAGCAGCGAGCCCGAGCACTCCGTCGAACGGTGAGACTTACAGCTGGTCTCACTGCGGCAACACGTCGGGCCGAGTGCTGCTGACCTTCGACGACTGGGCGGACGGCGACCCGTACCGTGCAACTCGGGTTGGCGACTATTTGAAGTCGCGCAAGATCCGGGCAGCGTTCTTCCTCATCAACAAGGATGCCAAGAGGTATCCCGGCATCGTCGCAACGCTGCGGCAGCAGGGCCATTGGGTGGAGAACCACACGTACTCTCATCCGCGCCTGACCCGGCTGTCGGACGCGGACGTGAGCTGGCAGATCCGCAATGGTGTTTCCGGCAATCGGATGCGCCCCTCCGTTCGGCGATTTCGACTCCCGGGTGGACAGCATCGCGGGGAGTCTTGGCTACCGCATTTGCACCTGGACCATCGATAGCCTCGACTACGAGTACGTCAATGGCAGCCGGCGCAGCACAACGGGCATTCGCTCCATCCCGCGGAACTCGCCGCCGTCCGCCAAAGTCAGCGGAGTGATCCTTGGTCATCTGAACACCAATTTCCCTGATGCCATTTCCGGGATAATCTCGGACTTGGAAAAGCAGGGTTTTCAGTTCTGCCGCGACGGCGGACCGGTCGGATCGGAGATGCCTTTCCCGGCGCAGTGCACGTAGTGCCGGTGGCCATCATGGCGTCCAGAGTTCCCGGTACCGGGCCGGTAGGTGGACGGCTAAGCTCCGTCCGCAAGCTTGAATGAGAGGGTGGTATCCCACTTGGTCAT
The DNA here is from genome assembly GCA_046765695.1 of Actinomycetota bacterium. Lineage (GTDB taxonomy): Bacteria > Actinomycetota > Actinomycetes > Propionibacteriales > Propionibacteriaceae > Microlunatus. The sequence continues at coordinate 10,484 of JBKPNA010000346.1, forward strand.
GTCAGGCTGCTCGTCCGGGTTGCTCAGGTAGTACTCCAGCCGCGCGGCCCACCGCTCGCCCCTCGCCAAGTCGGTCTTGTCGAAGGTCAAACCTTGTGCATCGGCGTAGGCCAGCAGGTCCGCGGTGGCCTGTCGTAAGCCGTCTGGATGGCCGTGATAGCTGGTCTCGAGGTATCGGCCAGCCGGCAGTTCCCCGACGCGCACCCGGTCATCTGCTGCAGCCGGGGTTTCAGTGGTCACGCCCACTTCCAGTTCGAGCTGCCCCTCCATGTCGATCACGTTGTACTTCCAGAACGCCGGGCCGGCTGGAGCAACGTCCTGTTTGGCCAGCCAGTCGAAGACGGCTCCGTTCAGGGGTCCGGCGCTCGCGAGCCGCTCCATTGGCACGGCGATGGCGATGGCGGCGTATGGGACAGCTTCTCGCTGGACAACCTCGTAACTACTCATTGGGCCCCTTCCCTGAGCGGTTCCCTCCAACCGGCCGTCAGTCCAGCATGGAGTGTGCTCTTGGGGCAAGGTCGACACTGCACGGTGTTTCGTGCCGGGTACCTGCTGACAAGATCGTGACCGCGGAAATGTGGCCGTGCCCGCCGTAGGAATTGAAGGAGCGACCATGGCAGGACACGGCCAGGGCGCGTCGGAAACGCCGAAGTCACCGGTCCGGCGCGTGGTGAATGACATGCTGGAGCGCTCGGATCGGCTACCACCCCAGTGCGATCACCTTCGCGCCTTCCTGTCGACGTACCGGCGCACCACGCAAGCTGTGGGAGAAGCCATCGAGCGGGGTTTGTTCGAGGACCCCCGTTGGGTGGAACGCTGGGACGTCACCTTCGCCGAGTTCTATCTGTCAGCACTCGACCGCCATCTCGCCGGGGCCGGAAGAATTCCTCGCCCGTGGCAACTGGCATTCTCCGCCTCACCTGACCTGCATCCGCTCGGTCACGTCCTGCTCGGTATCAACGCTCATGTGAACTACGACCTGCCCCAAGCCCTGCTGGCGGTCATCAGCGACGATGAGTTCACCGATCCGAATCTGATGGACCGGCGCCGCCGCGACCACGGACGAATTGACCAGGTGCTGTCATCCCGGGTCGCGTCCGAAGACGCCGAACTAGGGACCGGTGGCCGCACCCTGCTCGACTGGCTGCTGAGACCGCTGAACCGGCTGGCAGCGAAACAGTTCCTGCGCGAGGCGCGCCGGAAGGTCTGGCACAACACCCTGCAACTCCACGACGCACGCGTTGACGGACCGTCTCAGTACGCCGTCCGGCTTGCCGAACTCGAGCTGCTCAGCGCGGCGAAGATCGCGGACCTCCTGCGGCCGGGCCAAGTCCTGTTACGCCTAGCCGTCGCCGGGTTCGGCATCGTCCTGCCACCACCCGACTGGAATGCTGACGGCTTGCAACGCTGACGGGGCCCATGCTGTCCCGACGTCTCAAATAGCCATTCCAGGCTCCGCTGCGCAGCAAGGACTGCCCTTTCTGCAAGGGACGCCTCACCGCCTCGCGTGTAGCATCCCGACAGGCACTGGGGCGGGCCATGGTCACCATTCTCGGTCGGTCAAAGGGGTGAACGCGATGCTTCCCGACGAGGCGTCTGGCATCCTCACCTTCCTCTTCACCGACATCGAGGGCAGCACTCGCCTTTGGGAGCGCTTTCCGCAGCCGATGAGGCGCGCGCTGGAGCGCCACGACTCGATCCTGAGAACCGCGGTGACGGCGGCTGGCGGGCGTGTGATCAAGACCACCGGCGATGGCCTGATGGCGGTCTTCGGATCCGCGGCGGAGGCGGTCAGCGCCTGCCTAGCTGCCCAGCGCGCGCTGGTGGACGAGTCCTGGCCGGAGACCGGAGTCCTGCGGGTGCGGATGGGGCTGCACTCCGGCGAGGCGCAACAGCGGGGCGACGACTACTTCGGTCCTGCGGTGATCCGCGGCGCGCGGATCATGGCGGTCGGCCACGGTGGTCAGGTGCTGCTGTCCGGAGCGTCCGCCGCCCTGGTGGTCGACCAGCTTCCGGACGGCGCTGCGCTGGTGAACCTGGGCGCCCATCGGCTCAAGGATCTGGGACGGCCCGAGGAGCTTTTCCAGTTGGTCCATCCGTCGATCCCTCGCGACTTTCCGCCGCTGGCCACGCTCGACCGCCGGCCCAACAACCTGCCCACGTTGGCCTCCACGTTCATTGGACGGGACAACGAGGTACGGGAGATCCGCGCCCGCATCGAGCACGAGTCCGTGCGGCTGGTCACGCTGACCGGTCCGGGCGGCACCGGCAAGACCCGCCTCGCACTCCGAGTGGCCGCCGACGAGATCGACAGGTTCGACGACGGGGTTTTCTTCATCGACCTCTCCGCCACCCGCGACACCCGGGCGGTTCTGGCCAGCATCGCCCGGACCATCGGCCTGACCGAGACCGCCGATCAGTCACCCCTGGTCGAACTGGAGCGGCAGCTCCACGATCATCGCGTGCTCCTTGTTCTGGACAACTTCGAGCAAGTCGTGGAAGCTGCGCCCACGGTGGCTGAGCTGCTCTCAGCCTGCCCGAGGCTCAAGCTGCTGGTGACCAGCCGCGAAGCGCTGCACGTGGGCGGCGAACACTTGTACGCGGTGCCACCCCTCTCGCTGCCTCAGGTCGGACACGATCCGCCCACCGCCGCCGAGTTGGCGGCGTACGAGGCGGTTCAGCTGTTCGTCGAGCGCGCTCAGGCGGTCAGGCCCGACTTCCAGCTGAGCGACCAGAACGCCGCAGCCATCGCCGACATCTGCCTGCGCGTTGATGGCCTGCCGCTGGCGATCGAGCTGGCCACAGCGCGGATCAACCTGTTTTCGCCGGGTGAGCTTCGCGAACGACTGGGCAGCCGGTTGTCCTTGCTCCGCGCCGGCTCGCGCGACTTGCCGTCCAGACAGCAGACACTTCGCGCCACGATCGAATGGAGCTACCAGCTCTTGGAGCCGGGCGAGCGCCGGCTCTTCGAGCTGCTCTCCGTCTTTCCAGTCGCTGGTCTCGAGGCCGTCGAGGCGGTGGCCGAGGAATTGGACTGGTTGACCGAGACGGGCGGCGACACGCTCGACGGCCTGGCCTCGCTGTTGGACAAGAGCCTTATCCACAAGATCGACCCGGAGGACGCGGCCTCCCGGCTGACGATGCTGGAGACGATCAGGGAGTACGCGACGGAACGGCTGGACGACGTGCCCGAGTTCGCTGCGGCCGCGCGCGAGGCCCACGCCGCGTACTTCGCCGACTTCGCCAAGCGGCAATGGCAGGACCTCACCGGCCAGCCGCGCGAGGCCGCCTTGGCCGCGATGACGGCTGACATCGACAATCTCCGGCTGGCCTGGCGTCACTGGGTGGCCAAAGGTGACCGGCTCCAGCTCAACAAGCTGGTGGACAGTCTGTGGCTGCTCTACGACGCCAGAGGGTGGTACCAGGAGACGATCGGGTTGACCCGTGACCTGCTGGACATCTTGTCGTCGTCGTCGGCATCGACCCCCGACCGGGCGGCGCAGGAGATCACGCTGCGGATGAGCCTGGCCAGGGCGCTGATGGCCGTCAAGGGGTATTCGCGAGAGGTCGAAGAGGCCTACGCGGCCGCCCTCCAGCCGTTCGAGGGACTCGAGCTGCCACAGCTGTACCCGGTGCTCCGGAGCCTGGCCAGCTACTACATCGCCCGGACCGAGTTCGACAAGGGGGTCGCGATCGGCCGGGAGATCCTGAAGCTTGGCGAGCAGCAGCAGGACACCGGCATGCTGGTGGACGGGCATCTGGTCGTTGCGATCACCACCAAGGACGGCATCCCGGCCGCGCTGGAGCACCTGGACGAAGCGATCGCCCACCTCAGGTCCGGGCCAGTCCCCTCCCGGCCGTTCCGGCTGGGCAACATCGGTGGGGCGTCGTGTTTCACCACGTCCGCGTTCTTTCTGTGGATGCTGGGTTATCCGGATCGCGCCGTGGCGCGGAGCAAGGAGGCCATCGCGATGGCCAGCCAGTGGCAGCACCCGTACACCCTCGCCTACGTGGAGTTCCACAGCGGCCTGCTGCGCCACTGGCTGCGGCAGCCAGACCTTGTCATGGAGCATGCAATCCGACTGATCCGTGTCGCGCGGCAGTACGACTTTCCCATCTTTAAGGCGCTCGGCACCTGCCTGCACGGCATGGCGGACGCCGAGCTGGGACGGGCCGACGAAGGATTGGCGCAGGTCAATGAGGGAATTGCGCAATATCAGGAGATGAAGACTCCGCCGGTGTTCTGGCCCTATCTGGTGGCCATCAAGGCATCGGCTCACGCGCTTGCCGGCCGGGTATCGGAGGGATTGCTACTGATCGATGATGCCCTGGAGCTCGCGGCCCGCGGTGACGAGTCGACGATCCCGGAATTCAGCCTGCTCAAGGGCGATCTGCTCACCGCCGCCGGCGCCGCCGATTCGGCGTACTGGTTCCAACAGGCGTTTGACATTTCAGCGACCTACGGCGTCAAGATGACGCAGCTGCGCGCTGCGATCAGACTGTGCCGGCTATTGCGGAGCCAGGGAAGGGACGACGCCGACAGACACCTACGCAGTGTGTACGACACCTTCACCGAGGGCTTCGCGACCGCGGACCTCACTGAAGCCAGGGGGCTTCTCGACAACCTGCCGTCTGGGTCGACTGCATGAGGACGCTCAGAGCTTCGGCCGAGCTTCGGAGAACCTAGTCCTTCCAACGTGGCCGCAATCCGGCTTCAATCCGCCAACGCTGTCAATGCCTTACTTCGTACCTCCCGGCGTGATGCCACTGGTTCCCATGACCTTCACCAATCAGGATGGCTGGAACAAAGGCGACGTGGCTCAACTAAAAGCTTTCCCGGCGGATGAATTCGTCAGCCATAACACGCTGAATATCACGATGCAAAGTTCCGACGACTATTGCCGGGGTGTGGCTGCTTACCGTGTTGCCTTTCCTGACCTCGTCACTTCGGTGGAGGATGTGATCGCGGAGGGAGACCGGGTAGTCGTGCGTGGGACCGATCGAGGGACGCACCAAGGGGAGTTCATGGGCAGAGCTGCCACCGGCCGGTTCGTTACGTCGACGTGGATAGAAATCTTTCGAATGGAGTCTGGCAAGGCTGGTAGCCGAGGCGCGGCCGTCGATTTCGCCCGCTGCTGCCTCCTGAGTGTCGCCGCGGGTCATCCAAACTCTCTTCCGGCGCCGCCCCGATACAGGAGCCGGCACATTCCGCGTGGGCTCGTCCTTGCGGGCTGCGCTGAGATGGACATGGTTCCATAACTGCAACGGAGTTCTCCATGAGTTTCCCCATGACCCTGGCCGTGGTCGGTGCCGGAACACATTCGCAGGGGTGACGGCCAACTCGGCCGAAACGGCGTGAACCATACCTAAGGGCGATTGGTAGAAGGCTCCCAGATTGGTTCCCTTCAACGTCACGAACTCCGGCCTGACAAGGTCGATGACCGGTCGCTGGAACCTACGACGGAGTGCCGTGATCAAGCATGTCCTTGAAGCGCCGATGGACCTCCAATCCTTGGTCGTTCTGAGGACTACGTGAAGCGGACCTCAAGGTCGAAACCTCAATCTGGGTCTCAGGCGATCCGGGCAGCGGACCTCGCTTCCTTGATCTGACCCGCTGTCCCGGCATCCCCTTAACTCGGGAGGACGATCATGGGCAGCTGGGCCATCTCCAGCACAGGCCGCCTTGGGGGCGTCCGAGCAGGGTCGGAGGATTCCGGCAAGCTGAGACGTCGAACACTGCTGGCCGCAATCGGCGGCCTACTGGTGTCACCTTCCATTCCCGCGCGGGCCGACCCTCCCGGGCCGCCCGATGAGCTGATCGAAGAGTCCGGCGGCATGGGCGACGAAGGGAGGCCGTAACGTGGCCGATCCTGTGC
>JBKPNA010000347.1:0-12388 GCA_046765695.1 Actinomycetota bacterium
TGGGCTCGGAGATGTGTATAAGAGACAGGGGCTGGGCATCGGGGTGTACGACGTGATGGGCGCCGGTCGCGGGGTGCCGCACCATCTGCGGCATCTCGGCAAGCGCAAGACCCTGCAGCTGTTCCCCTCCGGCAACTCCGAGGTGCTGAAGGGAGCGATCAGCTTCTACGAGGGCCAGGTGGACGACGCCCGGCACACCATGATGATTGGCCGGACCGCTGCCCACTATGGCGCGGCGGTGGCGACCAGTACCCGGGTGATCGGGTTCCTGCGGGACGCCGACCGGGTGACCGGCGTCCGGGTTCGTGACCTCGAGTCCGGGCACGAGTTCGACATCCGGGCCGGCCAGACGATCATCGCGGCCGGGGTGTGGATCGACGAGCTGCACGACATGCTGCGCGGCCCGGACGTACCGGGATCCACGCTTCGCCCGAAGGGCCTGTTCCGGGTCCGCGCGTCCAAGGGCATCCACCTGGTGGTGCCGCGTGACCGGATCACCTCGCGGACCGGGGTGATCACACGCACCGAGAAGAGCCTGCTGTTCGTGATTCCCTGGGGTGATCGGTGGATCATCGGCACCACCGACACCGACTGGCAGCTCGACCGGGCGCACCCGGCGGCCAGCCGCGCCGACATCGACTACCTGCTCGGGCACGTCAACCGGCTGCTCGCCGACCCACTCGACCGCGACGACGTGATCGGGGTGTACGCCGGGCTCAGGCCGCTGCTGGCCGGCGAGTCCGACTCGACCTCCAAGCTCTCCCGGGAACATGCGGTCGCCGCGCCGGTGCCCGGTGTGGTCACGGTGGCCGGCGGGAAGTACACCACCTACCGGGTGATGGCGAGGGATGCGGTCGACGCCGCCGTCCGGGCACTCGACGTCCCGGCCCAACCCTGCTGCACCGAGGTGGTGCCGCTACTGGGCGCCGAGGGCTTCCGCGCACTGTGGAACACCCGGCCGCTGCTTGCCGAGGAGATGGGACTCAGCCAGGCACAGGTCGAACACCTGCTCAACCGATACGGTTCGCTGCTGCCGGAGCTTAGGGATCTGCTTGCCGAACGGCCCGAGCTCGGCCAGCCCCTGTCCAGCGCCCCGGGATACCTCAAGGTCGAGGCGGTGTACGCCGCGGCGAACGAAGGCGCACTGCACCTGGACGACATCCTGACCCGGCGTACCCGGATTTCCATCGAGACCTGGGACCGCGGGGTCGCTGCGGCCACCGAGGTCGCCGACCTGGTGGCGCCGGTGCTGGGCTGGGGCGAAGCGGAGATCGCCCGCGAGGTGGAGCACTACGACAAGCGGGTGGCCGCCGAACGGGAGTCCCAGAACCAGCCCGACGACCACACCGCCGACGCGGCCCGGCTCGGCGCCCCGGACGTCCGGATGGGCCGGATCGAGCCAGCCAACCAGTGATCACAAAGGAGCATGATGACCGAACCACCGGAGACTCTTGCCGACCTCGTCGGCGGCTACCTGACCGAGCAGTGCACCGTGATCATCGATGCGGAGCCGAAGATCCGTGCCGGAGAGAACGTGATCCACGTCACCCGGGTGGCGGTGCGCCGGCTGCGCAGCACGATCCGGGTGTTCGACGATCTGTTCGACCAGACCAAGGCGCAGGCCCTGGAGGAGGAGCTGGTCTGGTGGGCCGGCCTGCTGGGAGCGGTTCGTGACCTGGACATCCTGCAGGCGTCGTTGACTGAGCGGCTCGCCGGCCTGCCACCGGAACTGGTGCTGGGCCCGGTCGAGTCCACCATCCAGGCCGAGATCGCGACCGAGCGCAAGATCGGCATGGATGCGGTATTGGCGGCGATGGATTCCGAGCGCTACCGCAAACTTCTCACCACGATTCATGCCTGGCGGCTCGATCCGCCGTTCACGGAGCAGGCCGCCGTTCCGGCAGAGGAGGTCAGCCGTTACGTCAAGCGGGCCGAGAAGAAGGTGACCAAACGCCTCGCGGCCGCCGTCGCCGCCCGCGAAGCTGCGGAGGACGGCGACGAGATGTTCCACCGGGCGCGCAAGGCCGGCAAGCGTCACCGGTACGCCGTGGAGGCGGCCGTACCGCTCTGGGGCAAGAAGGGTGAGAAGGTCGTAGCCGAGCGCAAGGATCTGCAGGATGTGCTGGGCCACCACCAGGACCGGATCGTGCAGGCCGCGTTCCTCCGGGAGATGGGCTCCCGGCTCGGCGTACGGTCCGGCCAGAACGGATTCACCTACGGGGTGCTGTACGCCGACGTGGTGGCTGGCGGCAAGACGCTGGTGGACGACCTCAAGCCGTTCCTCTAGCCAGAACCTGCCGTCTTTCCGCACAAGGCCGCATACGAAGGCCGGTCCTGCCGGTTCCGGCCCCGTTTCTCCGCATAAGGCCACATACGAAGCCCGGTCCTGCCGGTTCCGGCCCCGTTTCTCCGCATAAGGCCACAACTGACGTCCAGTCCTCGTCGGTACGCCTGTCGAGCACGGGGATAGTCGGCGATTCGCGGCACAATGACGTCCACAGGCACCAGCTGAGGAGGCCGGGCGACCGATGGCCAAAACCCCCGCACCGCCCGAGGACGACTTCACCGAGCGGATCGTCGACATCGACGTCGCATCGGAGATGCAAACGAGCTTTCTGGAGTATGCGTACTCGGTCATCTACTCCAGGGCCCTGCCCGATGCCCGGGACGGCTTGAAGCCGGTCCAGCGCCGGATCCTGTACGCGATGGACGAGATGGGCGTGCGGCCGGACCGGGCTCATGTCAAGTGCGCCCGGGTGGTCGGGCAGGTGATGGGTCAGTACCACCCGCATGGGGACACCGCCATCTACGACGCCCTGGTCCGCCTTGCCCAGCCCTGGACCATGCGCCTGCCACTGATCGACGGCCACGGCAACTTCGGCTCGCTGGACGACGGCCCGGCCGCGATGCGCTACACCGAGTGCCGGATGGCGCCCGCGGCCCTGGCCATGACCGACGGGCTCGACGAGGACACGGTCGACTTCAAGCCGAACTACGACGGCAAGGACGTCGAGCCGGTGGTGCTGCCGGCCGCCTTCCCCAACCTGCTGGTCAACGGGGCGACCGGGATCGCCGTCGGCATGGCTACCAACTGCCCGCCGCACAACCTGGTCGAGGTGATCCAGGCGCTCCGGCACCTGATCAAGCATCCCGACGCAGAAGTCGACGAGCTGATGAGGTTCGTCCCGGGACCCGACCTGCCCAGCGGCGGGAAGATCATCGGCCTGGACGGCATTCGCGAGGCGTACCAGACCGGCAAGGGCTCCTTCCGGATCCGGGCGACGGCCCGGGTCGAACAGGTGCATCCTCGGCGCAAGGGCATCGTGATCACCGAGCTGCCCTATCTGGTGGGTCCCGAGCGCGTGATCGAGCAGATCAAGACGCTGGTCAACGCGCGTCGGCTGCAAGGCATCGCCGACGTGAAGGACCTGTCGGACCGCACCAACGGCACCCGGCTGGTGATCGAGGTGAAGAACGGCTTCAACCCCGACGCCCTGCTGGAGCAGCTGTACCGGATGACCAAGCTGGAGGACAGCTTCGCGATCAACGCCGTCGCCTTGGTCGATGGTCAGCCGCGCACCCTGACGCTGCGTGAACTGCTGACCATCTACCTCGAGCATCGTTACGAGGTCACCCGTCGGCGCACCGCGTTCGCCCGGACGAAGGCCAGCGACCGGCTGCACCTGGTCGAAGGCCTGCTGATCGCGCTGGTGGACATCGACGACGTCATCGCCATCATCCGCAACAGTGACGATGTAGCCCAGGCCCGGACGCGGCTGATGGAGGTCTTCGAGCTCTCCGAGATCCAGGCGAACTACATCCTCGACATGCCGCTGCGCCGGCTGACCCGGTTCAGCCGGATCGAGCTCGAAGGCGAGCGGGACCAGCTCGCAGCTCGGATCGCCGAGCTCACCGAGATCCTGGAGAACCCGGAACAACTGCGCCAGGTGGTCAGCGTCGCGCTGGCCGAGATCGCCCAACAGCACGGCGATCCCCGGCGAACCATCCTGCTCGCAGCCAGCGGCGTGGTCACCACCGCGACGGCGACGCCTTTGGAGGTCGCGGATGACCCGTGCTGGGTGCTGCTCTCGTCCGCCGGCCTGCTTGCCCGAACAGACCATGCCGAAGCCCTGCCCGCTGGCGGCCCGCGGGTCAACCACGACGTGATCGTGTCCCGGATCGTCGCGACTGCCCGCGGCGAGTGCGGTCTGGTGACGACAGCGGGACGACTGGTCAAGATCAGCGTGCTGGACCTGCCAACGGTGCCGACCACGGCGAACGTGCCCAACCTGCAGGGTGGCACCCACGTCAGCGAACTGGTCACGCTCGAGCCCGACGAGCGAGTGCTGTGCCTGACCACCCTGGGGACGGACTCCCTGGGTCTGGCACTCGGTACGGCGGACGGTGTGGTGAAGCGGGTCAACCCGGAGGTGCTCAGCAAGGACTCCTGGGAGGTGATCCGGCTGGACCCTGGCGACCGGGTCGTCGGCGCCGTCGAGCTGACCAGCGCCGCTGCCGAGCTGGTCTTCGTCAGCAGCGACGCTCAGCTGCTGCACTTCCCCGCCGGCAGCGTGCGCCCGCAGGGACGGGCGGGCAGCGGGATGGCAGGTATCAAGCTCGGCATCGGAGCCCGGGTGGTCTTCTTCGGCGCGGTCGCCAGCGACGAGACGGTGGTCGTCACCGTCTCCGGGACATCCCGCGCCCTGCCCGGCACGGACGCCGGTTCGGTCAAGGTCACGTCGTTCGGCGAGTATCCGGGCAAGGGGCGAGCGACCGGCGGCCTACGGTGCCATCGCTTCCTGAAGGGCGAGGACACCGTGCTGCTGGCCTGGGCCGGTCCGCTCCCGGCGCGAGCCGCGGCCGCCAGCGGTGCACCGATCGAGCTGCCGCCGGCCGACGGGCGCCGGGACGGGTCCGGTACGCCGGCCGGCCAGCCGATCGCCGCCGTGTCGTCCGCGAGTGGCTAACCCGGCGGCACCCCTCGATTGCCTACGCTGGCTACCGTGCCGCAGCCGCCGACCACCTTCGCCGACCTGCTGACCCGCAACGACGGCTACCAGAACCAGTTCGCGCACGGCGGCTTCGACGGGGTCGCGCACGCCGGCGTGGCCATGGTGACGTGCATGGACTCCCGGATCGAGCCGCTCAAGATGATCGGGCTCAAAGTCGGCGATGCCAAGATCCTGCGCACGCCCGGCGGCCGGGTCACTGCTGACGCGCTGATCGGCTGTGTGCTCAGCGTGCACCTGCTGGGTGTGAACCGGATCCTGGTCGTCCCGCACACCCGCTGCGCGATGGCCAGCGGCGAGGACGCCGACATCATCGCCAAGGTGAGGGAGACCACGGGTGACGACCTGTCCGATCTCCGGCTCGGCGCGTCGACCGACCAGCCTGCCCGGCTCGCCGAGGACGTGGAACTGTTGCGGACTCACCCTCACATCGCCGGCCGCGCCCTGATCGGCGGCTTCATGTACGACGTGGACACCGGCGGGTTAACGCAGGTTCTCTGATTTCTCTTCGCCCGCGGACCTGACCGGGACCCGGGCCGCCCCAGCTGCATCCGGATGGGGCTTGCTGTGGACAACCGGCCAACCTGAGTGAGTACGCCGTCACCACCCACTCTCCACCGTGTGCCCCGGTCCGTTTGTGGCCTTGTGCGGAGAAACGGAGCCGAAAACACCCAAATCCGCATCCAGATGCGGCCTTGTGCGGAGAAACGCCAGCTAGACGTCGATGGCAGCGTGATCCAACGCGTATGCGCCGTCGACGATGAAGGTCTTCCGGGGTCCGACGTCGTTGCCCATCAGCATCTCGAAGGTGGTCTCGGCGATCAGCCCGTCGTCAACGGTCATCCGGCGCAGCGTCCGGTGCCGCGGGTGCATCGTCGTCTCTGCCAGCTGGTCGGCATCCATCTCACCCAGGCCCTTGTAGCGCTGCGGCTCCTTGAAGTGCAGCCCCCGCTTGGTGAGCTCGGCAGCCTTCCGCTGGTACTCCGCGTCGGAGTAGGTGTAGATGTACTTCTCCTGACCCTTCTTGGCGTTGGTCAGCTCGAACCGGTGCAGCGGCGGCACGGCGGTGAACACCCGGCCGGCGTCCACCAGAGGCCGCATGTAGCGGAAGAACAGCGTGGCCAGCAGGCACCGGATGTGGGCGCCGTCGGAGTCGGCGTCGGCCATGAAGATGATCTTGCCGTAGCGCGCCGCGTCGAGGTCGAAGCCACGGCCGGAGCCGGCGCCGACGACCTGGATGATGGAGGCGCACTCGGCGTTCTTCAGCATGTCGCCGACCGAGGCCTTCTGCACGTTGAGGATCTTGCCCCGGATCGGCAGCAGCGCCTGGAACTCCGAGTCGCGGGCCAACTTGGCGGTGCCCAGTGCCGAGTCGCCCTCCACGATGAACAGCTCGGCCCGGTCGTCGTTGGTCCGGCAGTCCACCAGCTTCGTCGGCAGCGAGGAGGACTCGAGCGCGTTCTTGCGACGTTGCGCCTCTCGGTGCTGCCGGGCCGCCACCCGCGCCCGGGACGCGCCGACCACCTTCTCCAGCAACGCTCGGGACTGGCCGCGAACACTCGGCTTCGTGGAGTTGAGGATCCCGGTGAGCTCACGCTCGACGACTCGGGACACGAGCCGGGACACCGCCGGGGTGCCCAGTACCTCCTTGGTCTGGCCCTCGAACTGCGGCTCGGCCAGCCGCACCGTGACCACCGCGGTCAATCCCTCCATGATGTCGTCCTTGATCACCTCCTCCCCCGCCTTGAGCAGCCGGGTGCTCTGCAGCGCGTTGCCGAAGGACCGGGTCAGCGCCCGCTCGAAGCCAGCGACGTGGGTGCCGCCCTTCGGGGTGGCGATGATGTTGACGAACGACTGCAGGTGGCTTTCGTAGCCATTGCCCCACCGCACCGCGATGTCGATGTCGAGATCCCGCTCCACGTCCCGGGGCTCCATGTGCCCCTCGTCGTCCAGCATCGGGACGGTCTCGACGAACTGGTCCCGGCCCTTCAGCCGGATCACGTCCGTGATCGCCTGATCCTCCGCGAGATACTCGCAGAACTCCGAGATGCCACCGTCGTGTTTGAAGGTCTCCTCGGACACCTCGCCGGCGCGGGCGTCCACCACCGTCAAGGCCAGCCCCGGCACCAGGAAGCTGGTCTGCCTGGCCCGATCGTGCAGCTCCTTGAGTGAGAGCTGGGCATCGCTGAGGAAGATCTGCCGGTCGGGCCAGAAGGTCACCCGCGTTCCTGTGACGCCCTTGCGAGCCCGCCCCACCTTCGCCAGCGGACCGCCGGGAGTGAACCGCGCCGTCGGCCCCGCACCGGCGAACACCCCTGGCACGCCGCGCCGGAAGGACATCGCGTACGTCGCCCCGTTCCGGTCGACCTCCACGTCCAGCCGGCTGGACAGCGCGTTCACCACCGAGGCCCCCACCCCGTGCAGGCCCCCGGTCGCGTTGTAGGAGCCGGCACCGAACTTGCCGCCGGCATGCAGCTTCGTGTAGACGACCTCGACCCCGGACAGCCCCGTACGCGGTTCCTTGTCCACGGGGATGCCGCGGCCGTGGTCGTGCACCGAAATGCCACCATCGGACCGCAGGGTGACCAGGATCTCCCGGCCGAACCCGCCCAGGGCCTCGTCGACCGAGTTGTCGATGATCTCCCACAGGCAGTGCATCAGTCCCCGGGTGTCGGTGGAGCCGATGTACATCGCCGGCCGTTTACGTACGGCCTCGAGACCCTCCAGAACCAGCAGATGCCGCGCCTCGTAGTCGCGGTTTTCCGTTGCAGGACTGGCCATCGGCACGCGCCGAGAGTACCGCTCCTGCGGCGCCTCTCCCGGCCAATCAACCTGTGTCGGCTACCCGAAGAACGGGTACTCCTCGTGCAGTGGGGCAAAGCCACCTAGGATTTGTTACATAACGGACACGGGTCCGAGATGAGGAAGCGGAACAATCGAAGCCAGCTTGGATGTTGACTAGTTCGTGAACCTGCGCATCAGGAGACTGGTGTAGGGCTCTAACAAGACAGGATCATCCGTCCGTCGGGAAGCGAGGCCAGTTGTGAGCACACCAGTCATCGAAGGCGCGGCCCTCAACGCTTCCGACCGTTGCGACCGCTGCGGGGCGCAGGCATACGTCCGGGTGACCATGTCCAACGGATACGAGCTCTTCTTCTGCGCTCACCACAGCAAGGAGCACGCCGACAAGCTCAAGCAGGTGGCACTGAAGATCCACGACGAGTCGGCGCGGATCAAATAGGCCCCCAGGAGAACCGGCCCGGCTTCTCACCGGGCAGCGTCTCTAGTCGAGCACTGCGAGTTCGACCGTGACCTTGTCGCCGGCATCCAGCCGTTCGGCCAGCCGCACCGACTTCTTCACCGGCAGCACATAGGTGCCACGGGCCCGGTCTGGAAAGACCGAGGTCGCCCACTGCGACGAACCGATCCGCACGCTCACCCTGACCGACCCGAAGGTGCTGGCCACCGGCCCGTTCTCGTGCGAAATAGCATCGGCAATCTCGATCGGCAGCGAGAGGAAGAACCACCCGGCTTCGCCTTCATACCGCCACAGCTCCGCCGAGAAGGCATGGGCAGTCACCAGAACTCGTGGTGACTCAGTCCAGGACTCAGTCCAGATAGTCCCGCAGCACCTGCGACCGCGACGGGTGCCGCAGCTTGCTCATGGTCTTGGACTCGATCTGCCGGATCCGCTCCCGGGTCACCCCGTAGACCTTGCCGATCTCGTCCAACGTCTTCGGCTGGCCGTCGGTCAGCCCGAACCGCATGGAGACGACTCCGGCCTCGCGCTCGCTGAGGGTGTCCAGGACGTCGTGCAGCTGCTCCTGCAGCAAGGTGAAGCTCACCGCGTCGGCCGGAACGACGGCCTCGGAATCCTCGATCAGATCCCCGAACTCGGAGTCGCCGTCCTCGCCGAGCGGCGTATGCAGCGAGATCGGCTCGCGGCCGTACTTCTGCACCTCGACGACCTTCTCCGGGGTCATGTCGAGCTCGCGGGCCAGTTCCTCCGGGGTCGGCTCTCGGCCCAGGTCCTGCAGCATCTGTCGTTGCACCCGGGCCAGCTTGTTGATGACTTCCACCATGTGCACCGGGATCCGGATGGTCCGGGCCTGGTCCGCCATGGCACGGGTGATCGCCTGCCGGATCCACCACGTCGCATACGTGGAGAACTTGTACCCCTTGGTGTAGTCGAACTTCTCGACCGCCCGGATCAGGCCGAGATTGCCCTCCTGGATCAGGTCCAGGAAGAGCATGCCGCGACCGGTGTACCGCTTGGCCAAGGAGACCACCAGGCGCAGGTTGGCCTCCAGCAGGTGGTTCTTGGCCCGCCGGCCGTCCTCGGCTATCCACTCGAAGTCGTCGAGCTGGGCAGCCTTGATCTTGTGGTTCTCGTCGTTGATCTTCTCGTCGGCGAACAGGCCCGCCTCGATCCGCTTGGCGAGCTCGACCTCCTGCTCGGCGTTGAGCAGGGCCACCTTGCCGATCTGCTTCAGGTAGTCCTTCACCGGGTCTGCCGTGGCGCCCGCCGCCATCACCTGCTGCTCGGGCTCGTCTGCGTCGTCGGCCTCGGACAGGGTGAATCCCTCGTCCTCGTTCAGCTCCCCCTCGAGCTTGGCCTCTTCCGCCGGCTCGAACGTCGACTCGTCGACATCGTCCAGGGTGCGCTTCTTGCCGACTGTGAGGACGACCTCTTCCGCCTCCAGATCCAGCACCACGTCGGTGGGGAGGACAGCCTCGACATCGGCGTCCGGGTCCAGCTCATCGTCGACCTCGACCTCGACGTCGAGGTCATCGAGAGTGACGTCCTCCGGTTCGTCGGGCGTGTCAGCGATCAGGTCCCCGGGATCCGCAACCGACGAATTGCCGCCCTGACCCGTACGAGGTTCCGCCAACTCGGCCGCCCCCGACGCGTTCCCCACCGCTTTCAACGAACCCTTCTTGGAGGGTTTCTTACTTCCGAGCTTCTTCGAGGCAGGTGCGGCCGGCTCTTCAGGTTCATCGACGGCGCGGGCAGAGGCATCAAGTTTGGGGGATGTCACACGTACCTCTCGGGTCACCGGGCGAAACTAGGGCGTGCGGAGCCAATCGGATGTCAAGAGGAGCTCCTCCACGTATTGTGACACGGATCTCCAAACAACACCGGAAGCGTTGGCAGGGCGCGCCGTTGCAGAGCGCCGGGTCCTGAGCGAGGTCAGTTCCCGAGCGGGAGCTACGTCTCGGGCGCGGCCTTGACCGCGAGCACCGGACATGCAGCATCGAGCAGCACCCGCTGAGCGTTGCTGCCGAGCAGCAACTTGCCGACGGGCGAGCGGCGGCGGAGGCCGATCACGATGAACTCTGCGTCGGCGGCCTCGGCGGCTCGCAGCAGCTCCTCCGCCGGATCGCCCGCTTCCCCGGCGAATCTCATTTCGTACGGCACCCCGGAGGCCTCGAGCTGCTCGGTGACGTCGGCGGATTCACTGTCCGGGGAGGTCTGCACCACAACGAGCTCCGATCTCCGCAGCGTCGCCTCGCTGAGTGCCCGCTGCAGCGCTGCCCGGCCCTCGGCACTGGCCGAGTAACCCACAACGATCGCTGAACGCCCAGCCGGGCTCTCTACCGATGCCGGCCGTGAGGCGGTCTCTGACATCAGTTGTCCCCCTCCCATGTGTGCACCGGAGCATTGCTGTGCATCAGTTCGATGTATCGGGCGAGCATGCCGCGCAGGGCTTCGGAACGTGAGGCTCCCGCCTCCTCGCGCCGGGCCACTTCGGCCGTCTGCCAGGTGGCGCCGTTGCGGAGCCGCAGACAGCGGCGCTCGATGATGTCCAGCAGCCGGCCGATCTCGGCCTCATCCACCTCCCACCGCCGCAGGCCCTCTGCCGCAAGCGGCAGCAGCTTGCGGACCACCAGCTCCGCCACCCGAACCTGGCCAACCTGAGGCCAGTACACCTCCGCGCCGATGCCGTCCTTGATGCCGGCAACGAAGCTCTCGTTGGCCGCCTGGAACGACATCTGGGTCCAGATCGGCCGGTCGTCGTCGGCCAGCGCGCGGACCAGTCCGGCGAAGAAGGCGGCGTTGGCCATGGTGTCCACCACAGTCGGCCCGGCAGGCAGCACGCGGTTCTCCACCCGCAGGTGGGGGGTTCCGTCCCTGACGTCGTAGACCGGACGGTTCCACCGGTAGACCGTGCCATTGTGCAAGCGGAGCTCATCCAGCCGCGGCACTCCCCCGCTGTCGAGCACCGCAATGGGGTCTTCGTCGGAGTTGATCGGCAGCAGGGCGGGAAAGAACCGGGAGTTCTCCTCGAACAGGTCGAAGATCGACGTGATCCAACGCTCGCCGAACCACACCCGGGGGCGTACGCCCTGAGCTTTCAGCTCATCGCTGCGGGTGTCCGTGCTCTGTTCGAACAGCGGGATCCGCGACTCCGCGACCAGTTGACGACCGAACAGGAACGGCGAGTTGGCTCCGACTGCGACCTGGATCCCGGCGATGGCCTGGGCGGCGTTCCAGTACCCCGCGAAGTCGTCCGGGCTCACCTGCAGATGGACCTGGGTCGACGTACAGGCTGCCTCGGGCATGACCGTGTCCGAGACCATCTCCAGCCGTTCGACCCCGTCGATCACGATCTCCAGGTCCTCCCCGCGCGCCGCGAAGATCTGCTGGTCCAGCAGCGAGTAGCGCGGGTTCTCGCTGACGCTGTCCAAGGTGACGTGGTGCGGCATCAGGGTGGGCAGGATGCCGATGATCACCAGTCGGCCGCCCACTGCCTCTGCCCGAGGGTCGGCGTCGTTCAACGACTTTCGCACCGCTTGCTCGAATGCGGTGAAGCCGCCTTCGGCCAGTCGGCGAGGGGCGACGTTGATCTCGATGTTGAACCGGCCCAGCTCCGTCTGGAACGACGGGTCGGCAATGGCGGCCAGCACCTCCGCGTTGCGCATCGCCGGTTCGCAGTCGTGATCGACCAGATTGAGCTCGATCTCCAGCCCGGTCATCGGCCGCTCGAAGTCGAACCTCGACTGGGTGAGCATCCGGGCCAGCACGTCGAGGTCCTTCCGCACCTTCTCCCGGTGGAGTTTGCGATCCTCACGGGTGAAGGTTGTCGCGTCCACCTCTGCGCCCATGTGTCTATCCTCGCCCATCCGCCTGCGCCGCCACCAGAGCCGCGCCCGTTAGATCAGCAGGGGGGACGACCCCCCTTGAACCCCCCGCGGCGCGCCAACAACACACGGGCGCGCGCCCAGCTCGATCAGCAAGGGGGGACGACCCCCCTTGAACCCCCCCGCGGCGCGCCAACAACACACGGGCGCGCGCCCAGCTCGATCAGCAAGGGGGGACGACCCCCATTTAACCCCCCCCGCGGCGCGCCAACAAACACACGGGTGCGCGCCCAGCT
>JBKPNA010000348.1:0-2947 GCA_046765695.1 Actinomycetota bacterium
GGTGTGACCGGCTCGGTCACCGTCAGTGCCGGCGTCATCGAGGTCCGCACCCAGGCCACCGAGCCCACGATCATGCTTTCGATGATCGGCATCCACGCAGTGACCGGGACGGGACGAGCGCAGGCCAGCATCGTGCCCACCGGGGAGACGCGATGACCACCCGAGCAGCCCCGCCCCCAACCCGACAGCCCAGAGACGACAACCATGACCATTGACATCGAACCCAGCAAGGTCAGCCCGCGCGCAACCGCGACCAAACGAAACGCCGCGCCGCCAGCCGCCGTCCCGGCATCGCAGACCACTCCCGAACCGCCACGAATCCCCGGCCGCCGCAATCCCAAGTGGATCGCGCTCGGCATCGTCGCGCTCTGCCTGGGCGGCCTGCTGTCGTACGTGATCTACGCCCGGATGGTCACCGAGACGCCGGTAGTCTCCGTCGCGCAGACCGTCTATCGCGGTGAGGTCATCGAGGCCTCGGACCTGACCACGATCACCCTCCAAGGCAGCTCGATACCGCAAGCCGTGCCGGCTCGGGACCTCGGCACCGTCGTAGGCCGGCGGGCGGCAGCCGACCTCGTCGCGGGGTCGGTTCTCGTCGCCTCAGCGCTCACCGACGACGCGATCCCAGCGGTCGGCAGGGCCGTCGTCGGCCTCAAGCTCTCCGCCGGCCGTACGCCAACCAGTCTGCTGCTGCCGTCCTCCGCCGTACGCCTTGTCGCTCTGCCACCGGAGAACGGGACCGACAAGCTGACGGGCGACACCTTTACTGCAAGGGTGATCGACCAGTCGAATGCAGCCGACGGGACCTCCATCCTGGTCAACGTCGATGTCGCCGCCGACCAGGCCGCCACCATCGCCCAGCTCGCAGCCCAGGACCGCATCGCCCTCATCCGAGACGCGGGTCGCTAAGCAAACCACCCAGAGAGCAGACATCACATGGCGATCTTGATTCTGACCTCAGCCGGCGGCTCCCCCGGCGTGACGACCTTTGCGGTCGGTCTCGCGCTGACCTGGCCACGCCCCGTCCTGCTGGCCGATTGCGACCCGGGCGCTCACCAAGCGATCCTTGCCGGGTACCTTGCCGGCCAGTCGAGTCACGGCAAGGGCCTGCTGCGGGTGGCCGAGGCCCACCGCGATCGGCGGCCGCTGCGGGAGGTGGTCATCGACCAGTGCTTGCCGCTGACCGGTCAGGACGGCGACCGACGGTTGTTTCTGCCCGGCTTCACCAAGCCCGGCAGCGCTGCCCACTTCGGCCCAGTCTGGGAGGACTTGGCCGATACGTTCGACAGGCTGGGTGACGTCGACCTCGATGTGATCATCGACGCTGGCCGGATAGGTCCAACGGGTCTACCGGCGCCGCTGGTGGAGCGCAGTGCGCTGACCGCCTTGGTGCTCGGTTCCAGCCTCCGCGCGGTGATGAGCGCGAGAGTGCACCTGCCGCTGATGACTGATCATTCGCATCTGTCACCCACCACGAGGCATCAGTTCGGCCTCGTCGTCGTCGGGGCCGGCCGTCCCTATGTCCCCGGCGAGATCAGCAAGGCGCTTGGCCTGCCGGTGGTCGCCGAGATCGCGAGGGACTTCCAGGCTGCCGCGCACCTCTCCGACGGTGCTCACCGGCCCCGCCGCTTCGACTCCTCGCCACTGGTGCGCACCATCCGCGACGCGGCCAGCTCGCTGGCGGCCACCCTGCAGCGCTCGACCGAGCTGGTCCGGAGCTGAGCAATGCGCGAAACTACCCCTGTCGAGCCGCCGCCGGCCCTGGACGAGATCCCGATCCTCGCCGACCTCGACAACGACCGATCCGACGTCCGTCCGGTCAATCCCTACGTCACTACAACCCGCTCACCGCTGGCCCGCGGCTTCGGCACCTTCACCCGCGACGAGCTGCGTAGCAAGCACCCAGAGCTGCCGTTTACCGGCCTGGATTGGAGCCAGGTGGTCGAGCTGCGGCGACGTACCTCCGAGGCGATCACCGAGGCGGCAACCCACCAGCTGCGCAGCACCGGCCACGCTCTCACCGGCGATGATCGCCTGCTCTTGGGCCGGGCCACCATCCGGCGGGTCGTTGCCGACCACGTACGCGCCCTGCATCGCGACGGCGCCGAGCTGTGGTCGCCGGCGCAGGAGCAGGCCTATGTCACCGCGGTGGAGGACGCGGTCTTCGGCTACGGACGGTTGCAGCCCCTGCTGCAACTGCCCGACGTGGAGAACATCGAGATCCACGGCTGGAACTCCGTCGTCGTCCAGTACGGCGACGGCCGCCGCCAGACCATGCCGCCGATCGCCGACAGTGACGAGGAACTGATCGAGGCCATCCGCTTCCTCGGCCAGAACAGCGAGCCCTCACGCCCGTTCGACGACACCCACCCGACGCTGACGCTGGCCCTCGGCGAACGTTTCCGGCTGCACGCCATCGGCTTCGGCCTGTCCTACCGCCCGAGCGTGGTGATCCGGCAGCACATCCTGACCGACGTCTCGCTCGCCCAGCTGGCCGAGGGCGGTCTGATGCCCTACGCTGTCGCCGAGTTCCTGGACGCGGCGATCCTGGCACGCAAGTCCATCGTCATCTCCGGCGATCAGGGAGCCGGAAAGACCACCCTGCTCCGCGGCCTGATCAACTCCATTCCGCAAAATGAGCGGTTCGGCACCCTGGAGACCGACTACGAGCTGATGACCCACCTGCAGCCTGGCCGGGAGAACATCCTCGCCCTGCAGGCCCGGGTCGGTCACGGCGAAACCACCGGCGGCACGCGGGTCGGCGACGTCAGCATCGCCGACCTGATCCCCGAGGCGCTGCGGCAGAACCTGTCCCGCCTCGTGGTGGGCGAGGTACGCGGTGGCGAGGCGGGCGCGATGTTCGAGGCCATGCAGGCCGGCACCGGAACGCTCTCCACCACTCACTCCCACTCTGCCGAGTCGACCATGGACCGCCTCGCCTCCCGGG
>JBKPNA010000349.1:0-16482 GCA_046765695.1 Actinomycetota bacterium
ACTCTGCATAGCGGAAGGTCCCTTGTGCCGCACGCTTCGACTGCAGGTTCAATCGCCGGCAGTGAACAAACCGCGATGCCGGAGCGGATCTGTCACTGTGACCGCCGTCTGGATTGCGCGCAGCCGGGTCTGCAGATCAGCGGCATAGGCCTTGGGCACGTACGCGCCGCGGGCGTAGAGCTGCTCATACCGGTCGACCAGCTCCGGGCGCTCCCGGCGCAGCCAGCCGAAGAACCACTCCCGCGCGCCGGGCCGCAGGTGCAACGCGATCCCGCTGATGCTGGTGGCGCCGACCCCCGCGAGCTCGTTGACCACCCGCTCCAGGTGCTCGTCGGAATCGGTGAGGTAGGGCAGGATCGGCGCGACGAGTACGCCGCAGGGCAAGCCGGCTGCCCGGATCCGCCGGATCAGCTGGAGCCGGGCCTGCGGCGTCGGCGCGCCAGGCTCCAAGGTGGCGTGCAACTCGGGATCGAGCAGGGCCAGCGACACTGACACTCCGACCTTGACCTGCTGGCTGGCGTCGGCAAGCAGCGGCAGGTCGCGGCTGAGCAGGGTGCCCTTGGTCAGGATCGAGAACGGCGTGCCGCTGTGCGCCAGAGCCTTGATCACCTCAGGCATCAGCCGGTAGCGCCCCTCGGCCCGCTGGTACGGATCGGTGTTGGTCCCCATGGCCACGTGCTCCCGGGTCCAGCTGGGCCGGGCGACCTCGCGCCGCAACACGTCCGCAATGTTGATCTTGACTACGATCTGGGTGTCGAAGTCCCGGCCGGTGTCGAGGTCGAGGTAGCTGTGGGTGTTGCGGGCGAAGCAGTAGACGCAGCCGTGAGTGCAGCCGCGAAAGGGGTTGATCGTCCAGCGGAAGGGCACCCGAGAGGCATCCGGCACCCGGTTCAGCGCCGACTTGCAGCGCACCTCGTGGAAGGTGACGTCGGCGAACTCGGGCGTGCGCACGGTGCGCACCAGGCCGGGCATCCGAACCAGGCTTTCCAGTCCCGGTAGCGCGTTGGCGTCCTCCGCCGCCAACGTCTGACCCTGCCACCTCACGCCTTATTCGAACACATGTTCGCTGTGGGGTCAACCGGCGATATGCAACCATTGGGCCGGTGAGGTTCATCCTTCGGCTGCTGGCCAACATGGGAGCGCTTGCCCTGGCCACCTGGCTACTCAGCGGCATCACGCTCACCGCACCGACCACCGGGGGCAAAGTCCTAACCCTGCTGATCGTGGCACTGATCTTCGGCGTAGTGAACGCCATCGTGAAACCGATCTTCACCCTGTTCACGGCATGCATCGTCGTGCTCACCCTTGGGCTGTTCCTAGTCGTGATCAACGCGCTGATGCTGCTGCTCACCTCGTGGATCTCCGACCAGTTCAACCTCGGGTGGAGCGTGGACGGCTTCTGGACCGCTGTCCTCGGGTCGATCATCATCTCGATCGTCAGCTTCGTCCTGAATGCGTTCATCCCAGACAAGGACGAGGGCCGACACGGTGACTGATCTCCGGGTCGTCTTCGTCTGCTGGGGGAACATCTGCAGGTCACCGATGGCGGAGCGAGTCGCTCAGCGGATGGCTGAGGAGCAGGGGCTGGCCGGGGTCGAGTTCAGCAGCGCTGCCACCAGCACCGAAGAGCTCGGCGAGCCGATCGATCCTCGGGCTGTCGCGGTGCTGTGGGAACACGGGTATGGAACCGACGGCCATCGCGCTCACCGGATCACTCGGGCCGAGATCGAGGCAGCGGACCTGGTCATTGCGATGGAGGACATTCATGTCCGCAAGATGTTGTCCATTGCGCCTGGCGCCACCAACCTCCGGCTGCTCAGCGAGTACGACCCTGCCGCCGAACCGGGGTCAGGCGTCCCTGACCCCTGGTATGGGACGCCGGCTGGTTTCTACGGCACGCTGGACGCCATCGAGGCCGCCATCCCCGGCGTGCTCGCCCACGTCCGCGAGCTCCGACGCTGACCGGGCAGCAGAAAACGGTGCCGGGCGACGGCAAGCACGCTGACGGCGAGCGCGAGCAGCAGCCAGCCGACCAGCACACCGGCGGCGGCCGCCGCGCCGCTCCCGTCGCTGACGATGGCCCGCGCACCGTGCAGGGCCGGCGTCACCGGCAGGAACGGGGCGACCACGGCGAACACCTGGGGCGCTGCAGCGGTGAGCGCCCCAGCGGCGCCCGTCACCGCTACGGCCACGGACAGGAACCGGCCTACCCCGCCGAACATCGCCGCGAGCGCCTGGTTGACCACCACGAAAGTCAGGGCGGTCAGCACCGTGAACAGCGCCAAGCCGACGGTTTGGCTCGCCGAAAGCTCGAGCAGCCGGTTCAGCACAGCGGTCAGCACTCCAGCCTGGATCGCACCGATCGCCCAGGCCGGCGCCACACCTTCCAGCGCCAGCCGCCAGGACGGCTTCCACGAGGTCAGCACGCGCGCCGTCACGGGCCGCAGCACCAGGAAGCTGGCCAGGCCGCCGAGCCAGAGCGCCAGCACCGCCAACAGTGTTGTCGTCGCGATATCGGAGTACGACGCCCCGTCCGCCGCAGGCTCGGACACCGGCCCACTTACCACCTCCGACAGCCGGTTCCGTTCGGCAGCGCTGTAGGTCGGCACCTCGCGCTGGCCCTTCGCCAGTCCGTCCGCGAACTTCTTCGTGCCTTCCGCCAGGCTCAGGCCGCCGCCGGACAGCCGGTCCAGCCCATTACTCAGGTCCTTGGCGCCGTCGGCTGAAAGTCCAGTGGCCGTGGCCAGCTGCTCGATGCCGGTGTGAAGCTGGGCGGCACCGGTTGCGAGGTCCCGGGCACCCGGCGCCGACTTCCCCAGTCCGGTGGCCAGCCGGTCGATCCCACCCGCGAGCCGCTCGGTTCCGGCAGCTAGCGCACCAACGCCCTTGGCATACCGCTGGACACCCGTGGCGTACGCGTCGGCGCCGGCGGCCAGCCGACCGACACCGGTGTCGATGCCCTTGGCGCCCTTGGCCAGGCTCTCGGCGCTGCTGCTCAGTCCGGGCCGGCCGTCGCGGTCGGCAAGACCCTGGGCGGCCACCGTGGTGCCGGCCCGCAGCCCGGCGTAGAAGGCGGGGCAGGAAGCCGGCGGCAGCTGTCCCGGGCAGGGTACGAGCCGGGCCAGCTGAGCATCGGTCTGCCCCGCGTATCCGCTCAGCTGATCGGAGTACTGGTCCAGTCCCGCGGCGAACGCCGCCGCCCCGGCCGCGTACGCCCTGGTCCCGCCGGGCTGGCTCGCCGTGCCGTCGCGCAGGCTCCCGACTCCGGCCGCGAGGCCATCCGCCCCGCGGGCGAGCCGCCGCGCGCCGACGGTCAGCTCGTCCGCACCATCGGCAAGATCGTCTGCCCCGTCGGCCGTCCGGCTCAGGCCGCCGGACAGCTGACCCAGGCCGGTGCTCAGCGACCGCATGCCCGTGCTGAGGTCGTCCGCGCCACCGGCCAACTGCCCGGCCCCGTGGTCGAGCCCGGTCAGCCCCTCGGCGAGTTCGGCGCTGCCCGCAGCCGATTGCTCCAACCCACCGGACAGGCCGGCGGCCCCGGAGGCCAGCTTTCTGGCGCCCCCGGCCAGCGTGCCGAACTGCCCGCTCAGCCGGTTGAAGCCGAGGTAGACGTTCTCCAGATACTGCTCGGTCAACGAGGTGTTCAAGGCCCGGGTGGCCGCGGCGGTGATCACCCGGCCGACGACCGGGTCGGCGATCCCGCTCACCGGCGACGTCTGCACCTCGATCGTCGCCCGCTTGGCCTGCTCGGCGTCGCCGCCGGCGAACGACGTGGCCCGCGCCGAGAAATTCTCGGGAATGGTGACCACGGCCGCGTACCGACCAGAGCCCAGTCCGTCGGCGGCATCAGTCGCGTCGGTCAGCGTCCAGGCGAAGTTCTCCTCCTCGGGACCTGCCACCAGACCGCCGGCCAACTGGCGACCCAAGGGCACCACCTTGCCGTCGACCGTGACCGGCTTGTCCAGGTTGACCACGGCCGCGTCGACTCTTTCCAGCCGGCTGTCGTAGTCCCAGGTCACCCAGAGAAAGCCGCCGGCCACGAGCAGTGGGATTAGCAACATCCCCAGCAAGGACCAGAGACGACGGGATGCAGGCATCGATTATCTCCTCGGTAATTCAGACTCGAGCGGTCTCGGCCAGCTCAGGACGCGGGGCGTCGAGCAGCGCGCGGTCGCGTACGCCGAACACCACCGCCGGTCCGGGGTCGTCCTGCAGCAGCCGGGTCACCTCGGAGACGGCGAAGTCGGCATGGTCGACGAAGATGACCTCCGGATTGGCCCGCCGGATGGCCCGCAGCTCCCGCCGAAGATCGCGAGGCTGCCCGGCGTCCAGGAAGCACGTACGCCGGCGCACCGCTGCTGCCTGCTCCGGCAGCACGAAACCCGCGACCTTGACCCGGCCCCCAGCGACCTTCATCCGGCCGGAGAGGCTAAGCAGAAGGTCGGTGACGTGCGGGCCGTCGACAACCAGTACCTCGCCTGGTTGCACGGCCAGCGAGACAGTGCCCGATGGCAGCGGCACGTCCTCGGCGACGAACACGTGCCGGTCGTCCGGGGACGGCCAGTCGGCCAGGGCCAGCTGATGGCTCAGGCCCTGGCCCTCGACGTCGAAGGAGGGCAGCCTCCGGTCGACCCAGGATGGCAGCCACCACGCCGCCCGGCCAAGCAGCGCCAGAACGGCGGGTACCAGGGTCATCCGCACGGCGAAGGCGTCCACGAACACACCCACCGCCAGCCCGAACGCGATGGTCTTGATCGGCCCCTCGCCGTGCGGCACGAAGGCGGCGAAGACCGCGAACATGATCACTGCCGCGGCGACGACGACGCGTGACGAGGCTCTGAAGCCGTTCTCGATCGCCTCGTCCGGGTCCCCACCATGCACGTACTCCTCGCGAATGCGGGAGACCAGGAACACCTCGTAGTCCATGGCGAGCCCGAACAGGATGCCCATCAGCAGGATGGGCAGGAAGCTGATCACCGGTGCCGTCTGGGCGACATTGAGCTCCTCGGAGAACCAGCCGTACTCGAAGACCATGGCCGTCGCCCCGAACGCCGCGCCGACGCTCAGCAGGTAGCCCAGGGTGGCCTTGAGCGGCACCGCCACCGAGCGGAACACCATGGTCAGCAGCAGCAGGGACAGGCCGACGACGAGGATGCCGAACGGCAGCAGCGCCCCACCGAGCCGGTCCGAGACGTCGATCGCCACCGCCGTGTAGCCCGTGACATAGATCGGCACGCCGTAGCGTTCCTCGAACACCGGCTGCAACGAGCGGATCTGCCGCACCAGTGCCTTGGTCTCCGGGGTGTCCGGTCCGGTCTTCGGGATGACCTGCACGATGCCGGTGCTGGCGTCGACGTTGGGTGTCGCCAGCGGCACGCTGGCCACACCGGGCAGCGCCCGGATCTCATCCGCGATGCCGTCCATCACGGCCAGCGGATCGTCGCTGGTCACGA
Source organism: Actinomycetota bacterium (assembly GCA_046765695.1). Lineage (GTDB taxonomy): Bacteria > Actinomycetota > Actinomycetes > Propionibacteriales > Propionibacteriaceae > Microlunatus. The sequence goes on from JBKPNA010000349.1 coordinate 5,454, forward strand.
TGGTCGCCGAGACGATCAGCGGCCCGTTGTAGCCCTCGCCGAAGTGCTCACTGATCAGGTCATACGTCACGCGCGCCGGTGTGCCCGGGTCGGCGACACCGTTGCTGGGCAACGCGATCTGCAGGTCCTTGGCCGGGTACGCCATGGCCCCAAGACCCGCAACTACAACAACGACGGTCAGCAGCGGGATCCGGGTCACCAGCCGCACCCACCCTCGCGCGATTCTTCCGGTGCCAGCAGTCGATCGCCGGCTGCGCTGCCGCGGCCGCAAGCGCTCGCCGCCGAATCCCAGCAACGCCGGCAGCAGGGTCAGGGCGATCAGCACCGCCACTCCCACGCCGATTGCCGCGACCACGCCCATGGTGGTCAGGAAGGGGATCCCGGCAACCGCGAGCCCGCACAGCGCGATGATCACCGTCAGCCCGGCGAACACCACGGCCGATCCCGCCGTCGCGACCGCCCGGGCGACGGACTCCTCAGGCGCCATTCCGCTCCGCAGCTGGTCACGGTGCCGGGAGGTGAGGAACAGGGCGTAGTCGATGCCGACCGCCAGGCCCAACATCAGCGCCAGCAGTGGTGTGGTGGAGGAGATCGTGGTGAACGCCGTGGCGCCGAGAACCAACGACATGGTGATCCCGACGCCGACCAGGGCGGTGAGCAGCGGCATGCCGGCGGCACGCAGGGAGCCGAGGGTGAGCAGCAGTACCACGAGCGCGACCAGCACGCCGGCGGCCTCCACCAGGCTGAGGCTGGGCCGGCTGTCGTTGTATGCCTGACCGCCGACCGAGGCCTGTCCGCCGCCGAGACCCGCCTGCAGTTCGGCAGTGCGCTCGGCCAGCTCCTGGAAGGTGGCATCGGTGATGTTGCCCGACTCGACGGAGAACCGCAGTGAGATGATCGCGGCCCGCCCGTCGTCGGAGATCACTCCGCGCGCGTACTTGTCGAAGGGGGAGACGGCCTGCTCGACCTGATCGACGTCCTCATAGCCGGCGGCGGCCCGATCGATCGTTTTCCTGATCTGCGGATCGCGTACGCTCGCGCCCGCCTGAGCGACCACGACGACCTGGGCGGTGGTGCCACTGGCCTGGGGAAACGTCCGTGACAGCGAGTCCAACGCCTGCTGTGACTCCGTCCCCGGCAGGGAGAACGACTCGTCGAAGTTCTTGCCGCCAACAGCCGCCAGGCCACCGAGAACGGCGAGTACGGTAAGCCAGGTCACCAGGATGGCGATCCGACGGCGGAAGGCCCAGCGGCCCAGGCCGTACAGCAACAACGATACGATACACGACTGTATTGGATACAGACTTGTATTGAAACTGGAGGCAGGCACGTCCATGACCGAGCTGCTCGCCGGGTCCGTTCCCGTGACGGCACGACGTGCCCAGACCCAGGACCGGCTGATGGCCGCCGCCGCCGGCGTTTTCGCCAAGCGCGGCATCATCGGCGCCAGCGTCGAAGAGATCTGCGAGGCCGCCGGCTTCAGCCGTGGCGCCTTCTACTCCAACTTCGTCGGCAAGGACGAGCTCGTGCTGGCATTGATCCGGCAGAGCATCAAAAACCAGTACGCGGCGGCGGAGCAGGCGATCGCGCGAACCAAGGCGGCTCCCGGACGCCCGGACGCGGCGGAGCTGGTGTCGAACACGCTGGCCGCCTTCGCCGAGGCAGGGCACTCCGGGCGGGAGACGATCCTCACCGAGCGCGAGCTGCTGCTCTACGCGGCACGCCAGCAGGCGCTTCGCCAGCCCTACCTCGCTTTCCGCGAGGAGTGCGACCGGCAGCTGGCCGAGCTGATCGCCGACGCGCTCGCGTACGCGGGCCTGGAGTTCCGGGTGCCTTTCGCCGAGGGGATGGCACTGCTCAGCGCGACGTATGAGCACCAGCGCACGTCCGCACTGTTCGGCGTGGCTGCCGACCAGTCGTTGATGCACACGCTGCTGATGGCGATCACCGGGCCGGCAGATGCTGCCGGACCGCCCTAGCTGAGGTCGTACCCGTGCGGGTGGTGGTGATCGGCGCCGGTCTGGCCGGACTGTTGGCCGCTGCCGCGGCGGCCGCCAACGGAGCGGACACGATCCTGCTCGAACGGGATCGGCTGCCCGAGACCCCCGAACCGCGCAAGGGCGTGCCGCAGGGGCGGCAGCTGCATGTGCTGCTGCACCGCGGACTGCTGTCGGCCGAGGAGCTGCTGCCCGGTCTGCGCAGTGACCTGATCAGTGCTGGCGCCGCCGTGTTCGACACCGGTGCGATGCCCTGGCTCGGCGAGTACGGCTGGTCGCCTACCCGATGGCCGGGGTTCGACCTGCTCTCGGTCACCCGGCCGTTGCTCGAGCACCTGACCCGGCGGCGGCTGTTGTCGACGTTCGCCCCGACACTGCACGAGGACCACCAGGTCTCCGGGCTGCGGCGGTCCGGAGAACAGTGGCAGGTGCTCACCGAGAACCGGCGCCACGTCGTTGCCGATCGGGTGATCGACGCGTCCGGCCGGAGCTCGCGGCTGCCGTACTGGTTGAGCCAGCTCGGCGTACGGATACCCGAGCCGGTGCGGGTCGACGCGCACCTGGGCTACGCCTGCCGCCTCTACCGGGCCAACGGCCCGCCACCGTTGGCCACGGGCGTCGTGATCGCCGGCACACCGGCTACCGGTCGAGGTGCGATCGCACTGCCGGTGGAGAACGGCCACTGGCTCCTGGTTGCCGGCGGCTATGGCGAGCACCGGCCCAGCCGTGAGCCGGCGGAGTTCGAGGCGTACCTCGCCGCCCTGCAAGACCCCGCCGTCTCGGAGGTAGCCGAGCGGCTGGAACCGGTCAGCGACATTGCCGTCTACCGGCAGACGTCCAACCGGCGCTACCGGTTCGGCCGGGTGCGCGACTGGCCCCCCGGACTGCTCGCCGTCGGTGATGCCGCCTGTACGTTCAACCCGGTCTACGGGCAGGGGATCAGCGTTGCGGCGCAACAGGCGCTGCTGATCCGGAACGAATGGCAGGTACGCCGGCTGCAGAGCCGCCTGGATCGGATCGCGAACTTCTGCTGGTCGGTGGCGACGAGTGAGGACCTGCGGCATCCGACAAGCGCTGGCCATCAGAACCTGGGGCAACGGGTGATGGCAGCCTGGAGCCGAGAGATCGGCCTGCTGGCCGTTGGCGGGGACCGGCGGGCGTGCCAGGCCTTCGCGAGCGCCTACCACCTGATGGCCAGCCCTCGTGTGTTCTTCCACCCCGCGCTGTTCGCCCATGTGGCCAGGGCCGCCGTGCTGGGTCGTGGCGAACCAGCACCCCGGCCCGAGGTACTGAACGAGCTGACCCTTCCGGCCTGACCGGTCTGGCACCCTTGTGGGATGCACATCCTGGTCGTCGATGATGATCAAGCAGTCCGCGACTCACTGAAACGCTCGCTCGAGTACAACTCCTACGACGTGACCACGGCCGAAGACGGGGTACAGGCACTGGCCAGGCTCGCCGCGGTCCGTCCGGACGCGGTCATCATGGATGTGATGATGCCGCGGCTCGACGGGCTGGAGACCACCCGGATGCTGCGGGCGGCCGGCAACGACGTACCGATCCTGGTGCTGACCGCCCGGGACGCCGTCGGCGACCGGGTGGACGGCCTGGACGCCGGCGGCGACGACTACATGGCCAAGCCGTTCGCCCTGGACGAGCTGCTGGCGCGGCTCCGAGCGCTGGTGCGGCGGGCGGGCACGGTGGCCGACTCCGCGGACCCGTCCGCGCACAACCTGACCTTCAGCGACCTGGTGCTCAACCCGCAGACCCGCGAGGTGCTCCGCGGCACCCGGCCGATCAACCTGACGAGGACGGAGTTCGCGCTGCTCGAGGCGTTCATGTCCCATCCGCGCCGCGTCCTGGAGCGGTCCTGGCTGCTGAACGAGGTGTGGGGCTTCGACTTCCCGACCACGGCGAACTCGCTGGAGGTCTACATCGGCTACCTGCGCCGCAAGACCGAGGCCGAGCACGAGTCGCGGCTGATCCACACCGTACGCGGGGTCGGCTACGTGCTGCGCGAGACGCCGCCGTGACCGGGTCGAGGCGGGCGGCCGCCGCAGCACTCCCAGGATCCGGGAGCCCAGGATGCGCCCCGGCCTGAGGTCGTGGCTGCGTTCGCTGCCGCTGCAGCGCCGGGTCGCCTATCTCACGACGGTCGCGGTGGCCCTCGCGGTCGCCGCCACCGGCGTGGCCGGCTACGTCACGCTGCGGGTCTCGCTCTACCGGGCACTGGACGACGAGCTGGTCGCCACCGCGACGGCGCTCGCGCGCGGGCCGGTGGCCGAGGACCTGCGCACCATCGGCAACCTGACCGAGCGGTCGGTCGGCACGGACAAGCTCACTCTGGCCGTGGTGCGGGCCGATCGCAGTACCTACTTCGTGCCCGACGACACGAACAAACTGGTGCTCGGACCGAAGGAGCTGGCCATCGCAAGGCTCGGGCAGGGCTACTCGGCCCGGTCCGGGGTGACCGAGACCGGCGAGGAGGTCCGCATCGTCGCGGTCCCGATGAGCGAGTTGTACGGGCACGCGCTCGTCGTCGGCCGGCCGCTGCGAGCCACCTACGACATCCTGAACTCGCTCTGGCTGGCACTGATCATCTTCGGAGTGGCGGGAGTCGTCGTCGCGGCGATGGTCGGCATCACCGTCGCCCGGTCGAGCCTACGGCCCGTACGCCAGCTGTCTGCCGCTGTGCAGCACCTCACCGAAACCAAGGAGCTGACTCCGATCGAGATCGACGCCACCGGGGACATCGCGGTGCTGGCGGAGTCGTTCAACGAGATGTTGCGATCGCTTGCCTCATCCCGGGAACGCCAGGCGCAATTGATCGCGGACGCCGGGCACGAGCTTCGTACGCCGCTGACCAGTCTGCGGACCAACATCGAGCTGCTTGCCGCCGACGCCCGTAGTGGCATGCTCTCCGAGCAGGATCGCGTGGCCATCCTGAACGACGTCACCGCGCAGCTCAGCGAGTTCACCGCATTGATCGGCGACCTGGTGGCGCTGGCCCGGGACGAGACGGCGGCGTCCCCGGAGCCCCTGGACTTCCGGGACGTGGTCAACGCCGCGCTGGGCCGGGTCCGTCGCCGCGGCTTCGGCCTCAACTTCGACGTCGAGCTGGACCCGTTCTACGTGGTCGGCGACTCGGACATGCTGGAGCGGGCGGTCACCAACCTGCTCGACAACGCGGTGAAGTGGAGCCCTCCCGGCGGGACCGTTCGGGTGCAGCTGGAAGGTGACCGGCTGCGCGTCGCCGACCAGGGCCCGGGCATCGATGAGTCCGACCTGCCGCACGTCTTCGATCGTTTTTACCGCGGCGACACCGCGCGCAACACTCCCGGCACTGGGCTCGGACTCTCCATCGTGGCCCAGACGATCTCCCAGCATGGTGGCTGGGTGAAGGCCGGCCACTCGGCACAGGGGGGCGCCGAGTTCACCGTGCACCTGCCTGGGGCCAGCAGCCTCGAGGCCCTCAGCCAACCCGTCTGATCCCCTCGGGCCGGCCTCGACCCTGTATCTCCGCACAAAGCCACAAACCGGGTCCGACCATTGCCGGGCGCCCCACGTTTCTCGCGTCGAGATGGCTAAGAGGTGCTCCGGACGGCGTTGGCACACCTTCTAGCCATCTTGACGCGTCTAACGTCAGGTCAGCGGCAGTCGGCGCAGATGCCAAGCAGCGCAGTGTGCTGCGGCTCGAGGCGGAACCCCAGGTCGCGCTCCACCCGAGCGGCCAGCGGGTCCAACACATCGACCGGGATGTCGATCACCCGATGGCACGACGAGCACTGCAGGTGTGCGTGCGGATGTGGCTCGCCAGCCGTCTCCGGTAGATCGACCGTCAGGTGGTAGACGGTGGCGGAACCGCCGAGATGGGTGTGGCTGACCAGACCCAGGCCACCCAGCGTTGCCAGGGCACGGTAGACACTGGCCCGATGCACCCCGGGCGCCGACGCAGCGGCCTGGCGGACGATCTCATCGGCGTCCAGATGGTCCGCGGTGCCGTCCAGCACTTCGATGACCGCTCGGCGTACGCGGGTCACCCGCTCCCCTCGAACTCGGAGCGCGTCCACGGCGGCCTGTATCCGGCCGGCCGGGACCGGCACCTGCGCGCTGCTCATCTGCACCCCATCCGGTCATTGTGACGCTTCCGACGCCGGGATGGCGCCGCAACCAGATGCGATAATGTCGCATCTGGCTCCCCAGTGGCGCCTGGGCCACCACCGGTCGGAGGAGATGCGATGTCAGCAGCCAAGGTGAGCCGGCGATCCCTGATCGGAATGGCCGGCTTCATCGGACTGCTGCATGTGCTCGGATGGGGCACCCTCATCGGCATCGTCGCCCCAGCCGAGTATGAGCTCGGCGAGGCGGGGGCGCTCGGCATCGGACTCGGCTTGGTGGCCTACACCCTTGGCATGCGGCATGCGTTCGACGCTGACCACATCGCCGCGATCGACAACACCACCCGGAAGCTGATGGCCGATGGGCAACGCCCGGTCTCGGTCGGCTTCTGGTTCTCCCTCGGCCATTCGACCATCGTCTTCGTCCTGGTCTGGTTGTTGGCGGTCGGCATCCGCGCAATCGCCGGTCAGGTCACCGATGAGGGCTCAGTGTTGCAGCAGGTCAGCGGCGTGGTTGGTGTCGCGGTGTCCGGAACCTTCCTGATGATCATCGGCACCATCAACCTGGTGGTGCTGATCGGCATCATCGGTGTGTTTCGCCGGATCCGAGCCGGCGCGTACGACGAGGCCGCCCTCGAGGCGCAGCTCAACAGCCGCGGTTTCCTGAACCGCGTCCTCTCGGGGGCGACCAGGGCGGTACACAACCCGTGGCACATGTACCCGGTCGGCGTGCTCTTCGGGCTGGGCTTCGACACCGCAACCGAGATCGGCCTGCTGGTACTGGCCGGCGGCGCGGCCGCGTTCAGCGTGCCCTGGTACGCGATCCTGACCCTGCCGGTCCTGTTCGCCGCGGGGATGAGCCTGCTGGACACCATCGACGGGGTCCTGATGAACTTCGCGTACGGGTGGGCCTTTGCCAAGCCGGTGCGCAAGGTCTATTACAACATCACCGTGACCGCACTGTCGGTCGCCGTCGCGCTGCTGATCGGTGGCATCGAGCTCACCTCCGTCCTGGTCCACGAGACGGGCATCACCTCCGGCCCACTCGCCGCCGTCGCCGGCATCGACCTGACCTATGTCGGCTACGGGATCGTCGCGTTCTTCGTGCTCGCCTGGCTGGTCTCGATGACGATCTGGCGGTACGGCCGCATCGAGGAGAAGTGGTCGGCCCGGCTGCTGCAGCCCACGAACCCACCCGTCACGTAGCAAGGTGAAGGATCCGGCCGGGTAGACCCAGCCGGTTCGTCCATCTTGTCCGCAGCACGCGCGGCAGAGCCCGCTGCGACATGATGAGGACCGTGACAACCGCCGATGCCGCGACCCGCGAGCTCGTCGTGGTCACCGGCGCCTCGTCCGGGATCGGTCGAGCATCCGCCGAACAGCTGGCCAGCGCGGGTTTTCACGTCCTGGCCGGTGTCCGGAACGACCGCGCTGCGGCGGCCGTGTCCACCGACCATATCGAGGCCGTACACCTCGATATCACCGACGAGGAGCAGGTGGCGGGCCTGCGTCGGCGAGTGCAGTCCGACCCGGAGACGCGGCCGCTGCGCGCGGTGGTCAACAATGCCGGCGTCGCCGTGGCGGCCCCTGTCGAGCTGATCCCGCTGGCCGACTGGCGCCGTCAGTTCGAGGTCAACTTCTTCGGCCATGTCGGCGTTATCCAGGCGCTGCTCCCGGCGCTGCTCTCCAGCCGAGGTCGGGTGATCAACGTCTCCTCGATCGGCGGGCTGGTGGCCGGACCGACGTACGGCGCCTATTCGGCGTCCAAGTTCGCCCTGGAAGCGATGAGCGACGCACTCCGCCGCGAGCTGCGGCACGTCGGTGTCGAAGTGGTCGTCGTGGAACCGGGCGCCATCGCCACGCCCATCTGGGAGAAAGGTGTCAGCGCTGCAGAGACCCTCCTGACGGCGGTAACCGAGGAGCAGCGGCAGCGCTACGCAGAGATCAACGCCAAGGCGATGCAGCGGGCGAAGGAGGCTGCGGTGCGCGGCGTACCGCCCGAGCAGGTGGCAGAGGCGATCACGAAGGCGGTCACCGTGCCCCGGCCGCGGACCCGCTACCTGGTCGGTCGGGATGCCAAGATCACTGCCCGGCTTGCCACGCTGCTGCCGGACCGCATCCTGGATCGGCTGACCTGAGCTGGCCCGCCGGATGTTCACCGCAACCAACTGCCTCGACCTCGCGCGATGGCGGCCCTATCGTTTAAGTGCGACCAGGAGGCCCTAGTGAGCATCACCACGTACGCACCGCTGGACCCCCGCTTGCTCGATGAGAATCCCGCCCCGACCGCGTCGGCCCCGTCGCCGCCGGAACCGCCAGGCTGGCAGCCGGCGGGCCAGGGGGGCCTGTCGGGCTGGTCAGCCGGGGGCCAGCCCGCGAGTGGACCACCGACTCAGCCCTACGGGTCCGGAGGCCCCGGCGGTTCCGGTGGCGGACTTCCGCCCGATTCCGGCGACTCGGAACCTGGACCGTTCGGCTCGGGCCGGGTCATTCTGATCGTTGTCGGGATGGTGGTGCTGATCGGTGCGGTCATCGCATCCGCGATCTTTCTCTGGGGCCGCTCGGGTGGCGACGGCAACGGTTCCAGTCCCACCCCAAGTTCGAGCACGCACACCTCGCCTTCACCAGGCAACAGCACTTCGGTACACAGTCCGTCAAATCAGACTCCAACAGTGGGCGGAGGCCTGCCGACGGCCGCAGCCATCCCGGCGAACGTGGCCGTGGTGCCCATCCGGCAGGATGCCGAGTCCGACCGCGGCCTCTATCTGATCGACACCGAAAACAACAGCAAGCAGGTCCAACTCGAGGATGCGGCACCTGGCGACAATTCCAACCCGATGATGCCGACCACCCGCAACACGATCATCTACCTCAACGCGGGCGCGCTTCGAGTAATGGCTTCCGACGGGTCCGGCGACCGGAAGCTGTTCAATCAATACCCCGCGGGCTGCGACCAGGTGACCCACGCATCCTGGAACCAGGCCAACCCCAACGTCATGGTGATCTCCTGTCGGGCCAAGGACGAGCGGGACAGCATGGTGGTCATCGGCCTGGACGGCAAGCCGATCCGGCGGCTTGATGCGGGCAAGGACTTCATTGGCGACCTGTCGCTCTCCCCGGACGGGGGGACCGTCGCCTTCTGGGCGACCAACGACAAGAACGCCTCAGGCGGCTCGATCTATACACTGCCAGTGATCGGCACCGGAGATCCGAAGCGAATCGCGAATACCAACGATGGGCCGAACTCGCATCCCGCCTGGTCTCCGGACGGCAACCAGATTGCGTTTGCCCGTGAAGTCGACGACGGCAACACCGAAATCTTCGTGATGAACGTGGACGGATCCGACAAACGCCGGTTGACGGATAACGAGTCCGTCGATACCAGGCCCTGTTGGTCCCCGGACGGCAAGAACCTGCTGTTCTCCTCCAACCGCAAATCAGCCGACGGCGCGCGCGGAAAGACCTTCGGACTCGGGCTGCTCAGGATCAGCGACCGTGAGGTCATCGGTTGGACCGACCTCGACGCCAGGCAGATCAACCGTCCCTTCTGGACAACCCGATAGGCAGCCGGCCCTTGTCACGTTGCTGCCGCGAGGTCATGATCTGCCACGCGTCGCGTACGGGGTATGGGTGGGCAGGGCCATCCGGGGAGCTCGGCGCGGCGGCCTGGCCGCCGACATGCCCAGCAGCGCCTGCACGCGGAATCGGTGCCCAACGTAGGCCTGGAGGATCTCCAGGCAGGCGTCGTCGTCCAGCTCCTGGCCGGTCAGCGCATAGCTGATGTCGCGGCCGACGTGGAAGTCGCCGATGCTCCATGCGTCCGGGTCGCCGTGCGCCCGTTGCCGTACCTCCGCCGAAGTCCACGGCCCGACGCCGGGGAAGCTCTGCAGCGCCCGGTCCGCCGCCGCGTACGAGCGGGTCAGGGTTCGCTCCAGCGCTGCGGCCCGAGCCGCCGTCCGGACCAGGGTGCGGCTCCGCCGCTGCTCCACGCCGGCGGCCAGGAACCGCCAGCTGGGCACTTTCGACCACGCTTGAGGTGCCGGCGGCAGGAACATGCCGTACGCCGCCGAATCGGGATCGGTCGCCGGTCCAGGTGCCGGCTCGCCGAACTCGCGAACCAGCAGCCGCCAGGCCCGGAAGGCCTCCTTCCCGGTGACCACCTGCTCGATGCAGGCCGGCGCAAGAGCCTCGAACACTGCCTCGGTTCGGCCCACCCGGAAGTGCCCGTAGCGCCGGTGGGCCGCAACCAGCGCCTCATGCTCCGGCCGCGGCGCGAAGCCCGCCGGGTCGTCGGCCTCGCCCACCAGCCGGGGCAGCTGGTCGAGCGCCCACTCGGCGCCCTCGCCCCAGGCACGGGCCGACACCTCGGCACCGTTGCCCACGATCTTGACCAGAGCAGGGCCGGTGGGCGTCCGGGTTGCCCGCAGAAACAGATCACCCAGTCGGCGGTGAGTCGGGTCGCCGGGACCGCGCCGCAGCTGGCCGAAGATCGGCCCGAGCAGCACCGGGCGATCGAGCAGCAGGCGTCGGGTCAGACCGTTCACGGCTTGTCAAGTATGAACGTGCGGCCGTCGTCGGTGCGGAAGCCGTTGCGCCGCAGCACTCGCTGCGATGCCACGTTGTCCGCATCCGTGCTGGCCAGCAGCCGTTGCGCACCGGCTGACCACGCCAGCTGGACGATCAGAGCGCAGGCGGCGGTGGCAAGTCCGCGCCGTTGCGCCGAGGGCACCACCTGGTAGCCGATCGTCACCTGCTGGTGCTCATCAATCGGGCCGTGGAAGCCGATGTCACCGACCGTCTGGCCGTCGACCACCAGCTGATAGGACCACCACGGCGACCCGGAATCGAGTCCACCCATCACCTCGTACGCGGCAAGCAGCCAGGTCAGGCCCTCGAGGGTGTCCGGGAGCGGGT
>JBKPNA010000350.1:0-6596 GCA_046765695.1 Actinomycetota bacterium
CCGTCCGGGAGCTCAAGGGCTTCGCCAAGGTCTTCCTTCCGGCGGGATCGTCCGAGACGGTGTCGATCGAGCTCGACCAGCGGGCCTTCGCCTTCTGGTCGATCGAGCACGGCCGCTGGGCGGTCGAGGCGGGCGGCTTCGTCATCGGCGTCGGTCCCAACTCTCGCGATCTCCGGCTCAGTGAGACCATCACGGTCGACGCACCCCGGCTTGCTCGTCCGTTGGGCCGGGACTCCACCCTGCAGGAATGGATGAACGACCCGGCTGGCCGCGAACTCATCGAGCGGGAGGTCGCGGACGGGCAGCCGGCCGTCGTACTCGAGGAGGAGTTTCTTGCGGTGATCGGCACGATGCCGATGAGCACACTGGCCAACTTCGGTGGCATGAGCCTTGATCACAGCGCCCTGGATCGAATCGCCCAACAGTGGCAGCAACAAACCAAGCCTCCCTCGGACAGTGGAAGCACCAAGCCATGGCCGGCTGCGTTGCAGTCACTTGACACCAAGGAGGACCAGGCCGCCACCGAGGCGGTGCCCCCGACTACCGCGTGACCCGCGTACTGTCAGCCGAGGTAGCTGCGCCAGGGTCCGCGAATCACGAAGGTGTGGCCGGGTTCTTGGACGTTGGCGAACAGGAACCTTCCGTTCGGTGTGAAGTTCGGCCCGGTCCATTCGGCGTACACGTTGCCGCCGTCGTCGCTTTGCTCCAGGACGATCAGGTTGCGGGCGATGGCCTGGGCGCCGAGTCTTTCGGACCAGCTGATCAGGTGGTTTGCCGTGTTCCCATCCTCGGCGATCACGAGTGTGCCGTACGGGGAGACATGGAGATTGTCCGGACCGTCGAAAGCAAGGTCCAGGCTTTGCCCCAGCGCCGTCTCCCAGTTCGGGGTCTCCTGATGAAGCAACGGGTTGTAGGGGAAGTAGACCTTCAGGGTGAGGGTTTCCTCGGCGTAGTCGTAGTACCAGATCTGACCGTCGTGTGGGGTCGCGTTGCCCGGAAGGTCGGTGGCGGGTGCGGGCGCTGCGAAGCTTGCATCGAAGTAGAACCCGTGCCGGTCCCCCCAGGCGCCCTCGAGCTTCTTGGAGCGGGTGATCTCGCTGTCGGTGAACTGCTTGCGGACCGAGGTGGTCGTGGCCTGGCGGTCGGGCACCTGTATCCAGCGGGTGCGGAACGGTCGTCCGATCTGGGCGCTGGTGACATAGGCCAGGTCCGGCAGGATGCTGCCGTCCGGAGCAAGCATGATCAGCGCTTCAAGTCGGCCCTGGTTGCCGTTCAGATCGGCGGCCATTCGCGGGTGCACTCGGTAGCCAGTCGGTGCGGTCCACCGGTACAGCAGGCCATTCGGTGAGCTGGCGTCCTCTGTCAGGTACACCTGGGAGCGGTTGGGCGCGACGACAACGGCTTCATGAGGGTACCGGCCCCAGGCCTTTATCGGCTCGGGCAGCTGAGCCGCTGGTCTCAACGGGAACACCTCGAACACCCAGCCATGGTCCTCGGCAAGTGTCTGACCGGCACTCTTGGTGCCAGCCTTAGCCTCGGTCTCCTCGCAGGTGAGCCAGCTGTTCCAGGGCGTCACCCCACCCATGCAGTTGTTGAAGGTGCCGGAGATGCCTACCCACTCTGAGCGGCGGCTGCCGTCGCGTCGCACGTCCAGCACCGTGCACCCACCGCCGAGAAGACCCGCGTCGTAAACGGTGCCGGCCACGTGGGGGACAGGCAGGGTGGGCACGGTGCTCCCGCCGCCAAGCTCATGGTTCTGCACCAGCCGATATCCGTTAGATGTGGCGAACAGGCCTGTGCCGTCGGTCTTGTCCGGTGTCTTACCGATGATCTTCCCGGAGCCGTCGTGGATGTCGGTGACACCCGCTTCGGCGACGACCTCGTAGGAGAACCCTGGCGGCAGAGCGATGAGATCGCCTGCGGAAGCCTGCAACGGCGGGAACAACTTGCCACCGTTCGTCGATGCCCGCGGATCAGCAGCCGCGGCGTCGTCGACAGACAAGCCAACTCCAAGAGCAGCCGCACCGACACCGACGGCACCGCCCCGGGCGATCAACTGGCGACGATTCAAAGTCATGCTTACCCCCTGGTCAAGAAACGGCCCCAAAGTGTGGAGCACCGGCCCAACTCCCTAACAAACCACCGGTGAGCCTTGCGACGCAAGATGACCTCGCCGTAAACCCGCCACAACGGTGCACCCAACGGCTTGCGAATAGTTCTGTCCGCCCAGGCGCTGCGCTGAAATGCCGATCGCACACGAAGGCCGCCCCCCAGGGCGTCTGGTGATGTTCGGTGGGAACGCGCTAGGCCGAGGTCGCAGCGAGGTCCCCATGCTCGGACAGTCACCGATCTTCCGGCAGGATTTGGCTTGTGCGGAGTGGGCTGACATTGCGAACGGCCGGCATCGCTGCAGTCAGCGTCTCGCTCGTTGTCGGCATGACGAGCAACCTGCTGTTCCTGGCGGCGTTTCAGTTTCGACTGGATTGGTTCCGAGAGCCGACGCAAGTGTTGGGAGCCGGAGCAACGTCGGCTGAGTTGCTGCGCTGGGCGTCTGTTCTGGACCTGATCGGGTACTACCTGGCTATCGCTGTCCTGGCCTACGTGCTGTGGCAGTGGCTCCGGCCGCGTAATCGCTTGATCGCCGATCTGTCCGCGCTGGGCGCCGTTGGCTACGCGCTGGCGGGTGGTATTGGGGCGGCAGTGCTCGCCATGGTCGGGCCGATGTTGATGTACAGCTACACCCAAGCCGTGACGGAGGATCGGGCACTGATCGCCGCCCAGTTCGCCGTCTTGTTTGAGCTGGTGTGGCGAGCGATCTGGCAGTTACTGGACGGCATTTTGTTGGGCGCCTGGTGGCTGGGGATCGGGCTACTGATCCGAGCGGATCTGCCCGGCCTATCTCGGTTGTCGCTGGCGCTTGCAGGTGTGGCAGTGGTCGGAGTAGCCACCAACGTCGTGGGGCTCAGGCTCGTGCGGGATGTCACGCTTGGCATCGCATTCGTCCTCTGGACAGCGTGGTGGATCTGGCTCATAGTCCTGCTGCTCGGTTCCAAGACTGCAGGGTTCGATTCCCCAAGGCGGCTCCATCACTGACTGGATGGACCCTCACCGGTCAGTTCTAGCCGCATGATGGCCCGGTCGGCGCTCGGCCGTTGGATGCAGTGGAATCCGAGGCGGGCGAACACGGCCTCTCTGCCCACGTGTTCGTACCCGGGACGCCTTACGCCAGTCGCAAGGGGCCACGCCTCGATGGCCGAAGCGCCCTCCTTGCGGGCGAGTGAGACCGCTGCCCGAAGCAAAAGGATGGCGACCTCCAGGCCACGGTGCTGCGACTCCACAAAGATGCAGGCGACAAGCCAGACGTCCTCGTCCTCGTCTCGAGGTCTCCCAGCGAGCAGATTGCTCCGACCTTCGATCGCGGCGGTGTAGCGGGAACGGGGACCACAGGCACACCAACCAACAGGCTCACCGCGAGCCGAGGCCAATACACCCATCGGACTCCGGCTGGTTGTGGTCAACGCCTCGAACCGGCGCTGATTTCCGCCGCCGTACCAGCCGGTTGCGAACTGCCAACCGCTTTCACAGAACGCCATGCACCAGCAATGGCGGGTTGCCCGTTCGACTTCGAACAAGGTTCGCACCGCGTCGAGTTGCTCGGGACCTACGGCCTGAACGTCGACCCAGCCCACGGTCGAAGCGTACGCGCGTCACCCTTCCCGGGCTCCGCTGATGACGTCAGTGAGGATTGCGCTCGGCTGCTTGAGTTCGTCGACAGCATGACCCGGTATTGGGGATGATCGTTCGTGTACCAATGAATGGCGAGGGGGATGGCGTGTCTGGTCACGAGGAGAAGCCGTTCCGGGTCGGGGGCAGGAGGGCACCTCGTAAGCCACAGCAGAGCCACACCGCCCCCGCCGCACGTTCAGGCCAAGCCGGCGAGGGTGCTGAGCAGCGCAGTCTCGACTTTGTCCAGCGGATGGTCATTTCCGCGTTGATCATCGTGGTCTTCGGGCTCTTCGCAGCATTCCTCGCCGGCTACCTCGCCCTCTATCCGGTCGGTCTGCAATCTCAAGGCGACAGGATCGGGCTGTGGATCATGACCGGCGTCCTCGGCTTGGCGTGCGCCGCCGCGGTGCTGATCACCAACCGACGCCGCCCCTATTCACCTTGGGTGATCCTCGGGCTTCTGCCCATGGCCGCCTCCGCCTACTGGATCTTCAACCGATAGCCGCCGCTGTTGACACGTCCCGGCGTCATCGCCTTACGGCGCGGATGACCTGCTCGATCTCGCGGCTGACCAGATCAGGCTGGTCCTCCTGGATCCGATGATGGCTCGCAGTGGCGACCACCACTTCGCCTTGCGGGGTCAGTGTGGCGAGGTCGCTCTGCAGGTCGGCCCACAGCTTCTCGACGGCGTTCGTCGGCCAGCCGGGACCGCCGTCCAGGGGCAGCCCGTGCCTGATCACAACCAGCGGCACATCGGGCAGCGGCTTGGCCGCCTTGACCTGCGCCTCGCTGGTGAGGATGTCGCGGAACCGGATGCCTTCCTGGTTCAGCTCCAGATCCGCCCGGCGATCTGCGGCCTGCTTGGGGGACAGCAGCTTCGCGATGCGCGCGTCGAGATCGGGATGAATGGCATCGACGAAGACCAGGCCCGCAACGTCCTTCGGATAGCTGCTGGCGTAGAGGTGGATGTTGAGTCCGGCGAGCGAGTGCCCGACCAGAACGTACGGCGGTTGGATGCCGCCCTTCGTCAGCAAGGTGTGCAACTCGGCCACCATCCGCTTGCTGGTCCTCGGCAACGGACCGCGCTCACTCTGGCCAAGTCCCGCCCGGTCGAACCGGCACACCCTAGTGACTCCGGTGACCACCGGCATGACCGCCAACCAGGTCCCCGAGTAGACGCCGAGTCCGGCTTCCAGGATCACTGTCGGGTTGCCGCTGCCCTGGCACTCGATCCACAGCCGGTGTCCCCCGACGTCGATGAGCCTCGCCTCGCCCGCCGGCGTCGGAGAGCTTCCGGAACTTATCGCCGGAGGTGAGGGCCGCGGAGCGGGCCCGGACCCGGGCGACGCGCTGCAGGCGACCAGCAGCAGAGCCCCGAGCCAGGCCAGCCAGACGAGCCATGCCGCCCCTCTGACCTGCCGCGGCCTTGTCACAGCCCTGCTCTTCAGGCCTTGACGTGGATCGTGGCGTCGATGTCCGGGAGCTCCACAAAGGTCTGGCCCGGCGCCATCTTCAACGGACTGCCGCCGTCGAGGGTGAACTGGAACGGCTCGGGCACCGCGCCCTTACGCCAGGTGCCCCTCACGTAGCGTCCGCCATGGAAGTAGTAGAACCTGCCCTGCGCATTGATGACGTCCTGCAGCGGCTCGGCGCGACCGCGCCCACGGAAGATCTTGCCGTAGTGCTGCTTCGCCTTGATCACGAGCACGTTGTCGGTCGACACCCGGGTGCCGTCGGCCAGCACGTGCGGACCCCACGGCATGCTCCGCCGGTAACGCTTCGTCTTCTTGTCGTATTGGTAGCCCATGAAATAGTCGTTGCCCTTGTAGGGGACCTTGATCGAGCCGGCGGGCTTGCCGTGGTTGGTGCTGACCTCCTCGCTCGTCGAGGCGAACGGAAAGTAGAGCTGTGGCGGCCCGGTTCGGAACCTCTTGGTCTGCCGGGCCAGGACCTTCGGGTGGCAGATGATCGCCCGGTCGTAGTAGTACTTGCCGTTCAAGCTGTACACCCGCGAACGATCGGTGCCGTACGAGCCGGTGCCGACCGTGTTCTCGTAGGAGAGCATGCCTTCCAGGTGGGCGCGGTAGTGCTTGACGTAGTTGATCACCCATGGCGCAGCGCCGGTGTTGCCGATCAGCGCGTGCATCGGGCTCAGCAGCGGGATGTCGACCGGCCGGATCGAACGCACCGGCGCAACACTTTCCGGCATCCGGGAGTGGAACACCGGGACGAGCCGGGTGCCACTGTGGCCGGCCGTGTCCCGGTAACCCTCCAACTCGACGAAGACGATGTCGGCCTGATCGATGCCGCGCTGCGGGTGCTCGTTGCGGTTGTCCGGCACCTTGACCGCAACGGCGGCGTGATGCGCTTTGCTCCCGTCACGTAGCAGCTTGCCGGTCAACGGCCAGCGCGGCCGGGCGTCCGCCGACGGGGAGGGGCTGGGAGTCGCAGTGGGCGCAGGGCTGGCGGTCGATGATGACCCAGTCGCGTTTGGCCCGGAGGCGGGTGGCTGCTGCCTCGTACAGGCCGCGAGCCCAGCACCCATCGCTCCGAGCAGGACCGCGCGGCGGCTGATCCGCTGCATCTGAGGTCCTCCGTCCGTCGCGGCCGCATCCTCGAGGGCAACATCATCGTAGGGAGGCGCGGGATCGCGGACGGCCTTGGCCGGAGAAGTTAACGGGTACGGGCTCAGCTGCCCCA
This sequence comes from Actinomycetota bacterium, assembly GCA_046765695.1. Taxonomy (GTDB): domain Bacteria; phylum Actinomycetota; class Actinomycetes; order Propionibacteriales; family Propionibacteriaceae; genus Microlunatus. The sequence continues at coordinate 6,427 of JBKPNA010000350.1, forward strand.
TAGACTCGTGAAATGCCCACTGCGGCTGGCCGCGCAGCGGGGAACCGCCGGCTCCTCTTCGTGCTCGTCAGCTCGATATCGCTGTTCGCGCTGCTCTGCGGTTGCTCGGCGCCCACCCAACCGGCGCCGGCTTCCTCATCGGATGCCTCGTCCTCACCACGGACCGGAAC
>JBKPNA010000351.1:0-7493 GCA_046765695.1 Actinomycetota bacterium
GCCCTACGCCGACCTGCTGCCGGAGCTCGACATGGTGCTGATCATGACCGTGGAGCCGGGTTTCGGCGGGCCGAAGTTCCTCGACCTGTGCCTGCCCAAGATCGAGCGGACCCGTGCCCTGCTGGACAAGGTGGGCGGAGACATCTGGCTGGAGATCGATGGTGGTGTCTCGGCCTCGACGATTGAGCGCTGCGCCAAAGCCGGCGTGGACACCTTTGTCGCCGGCTCCTCGGTGTTCGGCGCCGACCACCCGGACGAGATGGTCAGCGAACTGAGGAGGCTGGCGGCAACCCGAGCCGAAGCTAGTTAGCTCGAGCCGCGACGGAGGTAGCGCTCGAACTCCGCGGCGATCGCCTCGCCGCTGGCCTCCGGCAGCTCGGTCGCGTCCTGCTGCTGTTCCAACTGGGCCACGTACTCGGCCACCTCGGCGTCCTCCGCCGCCAGCTCGTCGACGCCGCGTTCCCATGCGCGGGCCAGTTCCGCCAGCTCGCCAAGGTCGAGATCCACACCCAGCAACTTCTCCAGTTGGGTGAGCAGCGCCAGCGTGGCCTTGGGGCACGGCGGATGAGACACGTAGTGCGGAATGGCCGACCACAGTGTCAGTACCTGTATCCCGCCTCGGGCGAGGGTGTCGGCCAGTACGCCGACGATGCCGGTCGGCCCCTCGTACGCCGAAGGAACCAGACCCAGCTCGGTCATCAGCTGCCGGTCACCAGTGGAGGTCGACACCGGGATCGGCCGGGTGTGCGGGGTGTCGGCCAGCAGTGAGCCGAGCAGATGCACCCGGCGTACGCCGGCCGAGTGCAAGGCAGACGCAAGCAGGGTGGCGAACTGGCGCCAGCGCAGGTTTGGCTCCAGCCCGAGGATCAGCAGCAGGTCGCGGCCGTCCGGCAGCTGGGCCACCTTGAGCTCGGTGGTCGGCCAGCTGATCAGCCGCTGATCGTTCTCGTCCAGGTGGACCCGGGGGCGGTTGACCTGGAAGTCATAGAAGTCGTCTGGGTCCAGCGCGAAGGCCGATTCAGCACCGTACGCCTCGTCCAGGTGCTCGACCGCGCTGGTCGCGGCACTGCCGGCGTCGTTCCAGCCGCCGAAGGCCGCCACCACCACCGGATCGACCAGATCGCGCAGGTCCCTGACCCTTCTCGGCGGGAGATCAGGCATCGTCCACCATCGCCAACATGCCGCTCACTGTAGTCGGCGGTTGCGATGGCCATCGCTCGTCGGGCTCCGTCTGGGCTCCGGCTGCCAGCCACATCGTGGTTATCCCGGACCGGTCGGGTGCCGGAGAACTATTCTCGGCTGGTGCCCGATGATCTTCGAACCGTGCTGTCCCACCGTGTGGTGATCGCCGACGGCGCGATGGGCACGATGCTGCAGAGCTACGACCTGTCCCTGGCCGACTTCGACGGTTACGAGGGCTGCAACGAGATCCTGAATCTCACCCGGCCGGATGTGGTCCGAGAAATCCACGACGCCTACTTCGCGATCGGCGTGGACGCCGTGGAGACCAACACCTTCGGAGCCAACCTGGCGGCGCTCGGAGAGTACGGCCTCGCCGACCGGATCTTCGAGCTCTCGGCTGCCGCGGCACGGATCGCCCGGGACTCGGCCGATGCCCATTCGACCCCGGATCGGCGCCGGTTCGTGCTGGGCAGCGTGGGCCCCGGCACCAAGCTGCCCACTCTGGGCCACGTCGGGTTCCGCCCCTTGCGCGATGCCTACCAGGCTCAGGTGGAGGGACTGCTGACCGGGGACATCGACGCTGTACTGGTCGAGACCTCGCAGGACCTGCTGCAGACCAGGGCCGCAACGTTGGGAGCCAAGCACGCTCTCGCCCAGGCCGGCCGGGACGTGCCGGTGATCGTGCACGTCACCGTGGAGACCACCGGAACGATGTTGCTGGGCACCGAGATCGGCGCCGCGCTGACCGCGTTGGAGCCGCTCGGTATCGACCTGATCGGGCTGAACTGCGCCACCGGGCCGACGGAGATGAGCGAGCACCTGCGCCACCTGTCCCGCTACGCCCAGATCGGGGTGAGCTGCATGCCCAACGCGGGGCTGCCGCAGCTGACAGCGGACGGTGCGCACTACCCGCTGAAACCGGTCGAGCTGGCCGACGCACTGGAGCAGTTCGTGCAGGAGTTCGGGCTGGGGCTCGTGGGCGGCTGCTGCGGTACCGGGCCAGAGCACCTGCGTCGGGTGGTGGAGCGGCTGGAGAACCGGACGCCCCGGCCGCGTACCCCGGTGCACGTCCCGGCGGCCTCCTCGCTGTACGCCGAGGTGCCGTTCCGGCAGGACACCAGCTACCTCTCCATCGGCGAGCGGACCAACGCCAACGGCTCCAAGGCGTTCCGCGAGGCGTTGCTGGAGCAGCGGTGGGAGGACTGCGTCGAGATCGCGCGAGCGCAGATCCGCGACGGTGCGCACCTGCTGGACTTGAACGTCGACTACGTCGGCCGGGACGGAGCCTCGGATATGCGCGAGCTTGCCTCCCGGCTGGCGACCGCCTCGACGCTGCCGATCGTGCTGGACTCGACCGAACCTGCGGTGTTGCAGGCGGGGCTGGAGTGCCTGGGTGGCCGAGCGGTCGTCAACTCGGTCAACTACGAGGACGGCGACGGGCCGGACTCCCGGTTCGGCAAGATCATGAGACTGGTCGTCGAACACGGTGCCGCGGTGATGGCGCTGACCATCGACGAGCAGGGCCAGGCCCGGACCGCGGAGTGGAAGGTCCGGGTCGCCGAGCGGGTGATCAACGACCTGACCCGGAACTGGGGGATGCGGCAGAGCGACATTCTCGTCGACTGCCTGACCTTCCCGATCGCAACCGGCCAGGAGGAGACCCGCCGGGACGGCATCGAGACCATCGAGGCCATCCGGGAGGTCAAGCGCCGCTTCCCCGACGTACAGACGACCCTCGGCCTGTCGAACATCTCCTTCGGGCTCAACCCGGCGGCCCGGGTGGTGCTCAACTCCGTGTTCCTGCACGAGTGCGTCGAGGCCGGCCTCGACTCGGCGATCGTCCATGCCGCCAAGATCGTCCCCATGGTGCGGATCCCCGACGAGCAGCGCCAGGTCGCCCTGGACCTGATCTACGACCGGCGTCGGGAGGGCTACGACCCTTTGCAGCGGTTGCTGGAGCTGTTCGAGGGAGTCACGACCGCCGACACGAAGGCAGAACGGGCCGCCGAGCTGGCCAAGCTGCCGGTCGCCGAGCGGTTGCAGCGGCGGATCATCGACGGCGAGGGCAAGGGGCTCTCCGACGACCTCGATCTGGCGCTGGCCGAGAAACCGGCTCTGGAGATCATCAACACCGATCTGCTGGCCGGGATGAAGGTCGTGGGCGAGTTGTTCGGCTCAGGCCAGATGCAGCTGCCGTTCGTGCTGCAGTCGGCCGAGGTGATGAAGTCCGCCGTGGCCTATCTCGAGCCCCACCTGGAACGGGCCGACACGCGGGGCAAGGGCACGATCGTGATTGCCACCGTCAAGGGCGACGTGCACGACATCGGCAAGAACCTGGTCGACATCATCTTGACCAACAACGGCTACACCGTGGTCAATCTCGGCATCAAGCAGCCGATCGGCAGCATCATCGAGGCAGCGGAGGAGCACGACGCCGACGCCATCGGCATGTCGGGACTGCTGGTCAAGTCGACCGTGGTGATGAAGGAGAACCTGGAGGAGCTGAACGCCCGCGGGATCGCCACCAGCTATCCGGTGTTGCTCGGTGGCGCTGCGCTCACCCGCGCGTACGTGGAGCAGGACCTGCGCGAGGTGTTTGCCGGCGAGGTGCGCTATGCCCGGGACGCCTTCGAGGGTCTGCGGCTGATGGACGCGCTGATGGCGGTCAAGCGTGGTGAGGAAGGCGCCGCACTGCCCGCGCCACGGGAGCGCCGGGTCAAGGCCCAGCCCCGCTCCGTGCGGGTGGAGACCCAGCTCCCTGCCGGCACCCGCTCCGACGTCGCGGTGGACATCGACGTGCCTACGCCGCCGTTCTGGGGCGACCGGATCGTGAAGGGCATCGCGCTGGCCGACGTGGTGTCGTACCTCGACGAGCGGGCGACCTTTCTGGGTCAGTGGGGTCTCAAGGGCAGCCGGGACGGCAGGACCTACGAAGAGCTGGTGGAAGCCGAGGGGCGGCCTCGGCTACGCGTCTGGCTGGACCGGATCCAGACCGAGGGGATCGGTGAGTTCGCGGTCGTCTACGGCTACTGGCCATGCTACGGCGAGGGTGACCAGCTGATCGTGCTGCGACCCGGGGGAGAGGTCGACGACCCGGCGGCGGAGGCCTGCCGATTCACGTTCCCGCGGCAGCGGCGGCCGCGCTACCTCTGCCTGGCCGACTTCTTCCGGAATCGAGAACTTGCGCGAGCGAAAGGCCCAGACGTAGTCGCCTTCCATCTGGTGACCATGGGCGGCGCCGTGTCCAAGGCGACGGCCCAGCTGTTCGAGCAGAACGCCTACCGCGACTACCTCGAGCTGCATGGGCTGAGCGTGCAGCTCACCGAGGCCCTCGCGGAGATGTGGCATGCCCGGATCCGCTCGGACCTCGGCTTCGCCTCCGACGACGGGCCGGTCGAGGACATGATCCGAGACCAGGCCTACCGCGGCTCACGCTACTCGTTCGGCTACCCGGCCTGCCCGGATCTGGAGGATCGGGCCAAGCTGGTTGCCCTGCTGCGGCCCGACCGGATTGGCGTCGAGCTGTCCGAGGAGCTGCAGCTCCACCCTGAGCAGTCCACCGACGCGCTGGTGGTCCACCACCCGGAGGCGAAGTACTTCAACGCCCGCTAGGCAGACAACGTGCTGACTTCTCCACCGTCTTCGGTGGCAAAGTCAGCACGATGATTGCGGGATTGCCAAGATGAGGCAATGAGCAGCAGCACCTACACCGTGGAGCGCTCCGCCACGATCGCCGCGGAGCCGCAGCAGATCTATGGGCGGATCGTCGACTTCCACCAGTGGATGGCCTGGTCACCGTGGGAGGACGTGGACCCGAGCATGCAGCGCAGCTTCAGCGGGGCCGACTCCGGCCCTGGCGCCAAGTACACGTGGTCGGGCAACCGCAAGGCGGGCCGCGGCCGGATGGAGATCACCTCGGTGCAGGAGCCCACAGATGTCCGGATCGCCCTGGACTTCGAGAAGCCCTTCAAGTCCAGCAACACCATCGAGTTCTTTCTGACACCCGAACAGCCCGGGCGGACCCGGGTGCGCTGGGTGATGACCGGCCCCAAGACGCTGGCGACCAAGGTCATGGGCCTGTTCACCAGCATGGACAAGATGGTCGGTCCGGATTTCGAGAAGGGTCTGGCCCGGCTGAAGGACGCCGTCGAAGCGCCGTCGACACGCTGACGCTCTGCTCGTCCGCCGCCCGCGGCGCGATTCGCCCGCTGGTCGGGGGTGCGCGAGAATGGCAGGCCATGACCGACACCCGGGACCGGCCGCCCAGCTCGGGCCCTGCGACCACGACACTGGCGGCCGCACTGTGGGACTTCGACGGGACGCTGGCCGACACCGAGCCGCTCTGGGTCGAGGCCGAGTTCGAGCTGATCGGCCAGCTCGGTGGGCACTGGTCGATCGAGCACGCCCACCAGCTGGTGGGCAACTCACTGGTGGACTCGGGGGCCTACATCCTGAACACCATCGGGCGGCACGACCTGACTCCGGAGTGGGTGGTCAACCAGTTGATCAGTTACGTGGTGGATCGGGTCACCCATGGACCGATGCAATGGCGACCAGGTGCGATGGAGTTGCTGGAGTCGTTCGTCGCGGCCGGCGTGCCGTGTGCGCTGGTCTCGGCCTCGTACCGGGTGCTGCTGGACGCGGCCCTGGCCCGGCTGCCGATGGGCACCTTCCAGGTCTCGATCGCCGGCGACGAGGTACAGCAGGGCAAGCCGCATCCCGAGCCCTACGAACGGGCCTGCCACGCGTTGGGAGTCGATGCCCGGCACTGCGTGGTGTTCGAGGATTCCGAGACCGGCGCCCGATCCGGCAACGCGGCGGGCGCTTTCGTCATCGCGGTTCCCAGCCGGGGCGTGCCCATTTCCACTGCTCCTCGGCGAACTCATGTCGCCTCCCTGACGGAACTGGACCTCGACCGGGTGACTGCCCTGCTGGAGCAGGCCGATGCCGACCTCTAGGGGTCCCGGCTGGCCGCTGGGCCGGTGGGGCTGCACTGGTGACTGATCCAGCCGGCGGACCGCCGACGGGCGTTCGCCGAGGCCCGCTCCAGGCTGGAGAACGGATCACCCTGCACGACGCCAAGGGGCGCCGGCACTCGGTCGTGCTTGCCGCCGGCGGCCTGTTCCACACTGCCAAAGGCGCTGTTCGGCATGACGACCTGATTGCTTCTCCGGAGGGTGTTGTCGTGACCTCGGCAGGCGGCTCGCAGTTCCTCGCGATGCGGCCCTTGCTGAACGAATTCACCGTCACCATGCGCCGCGGCGCTGCCGTGGTCTATCCCAAGGACGCCGCCCGCATCCTGGTGGAGGCCGACATCTTCCCCGGCGCTCGGGTGGTCGAGGCGGGCGCCGGGTCCGGCGCGCTCAGTTGCTACCTGCTCCGGGCTGTCGGCGAGCTCGGACGGGTCATCTCCTACGAGCGGCGGGAGGACTTCGCCGGGGTCGCGCGGCGCAACGTGGAGAGCTTCTTCGCCGGCCCGCACCCGGCGTGGGAGCTGCGCACCGCCGACCTGGCGGCTGGGCCAGTCGGGGAGCCGATCGACCGGGCCGTGCTGGACATGCTGGCCCCCTGGGACTGCGTCGAGGTGCTGGCCGAGGTGCTGGAGCCCGGCGGGGTGCTGGCCGCTTACGTCGCCACCACGACCCAGCTGAGCCGGCTGGTGGAGACACTGCGCTCCCACGGCGGATTCACCGAGCCGGAGGCTACCGAGTCCCTGGTCCGGGTCTGGCATGCCGAGGGCCTTGCCGTGCGCCCTCGGCATGACATGGTGGGTCATACCGGCTTTGTGATCATCTCCCGCCGGCTGGCCCCGGGACAGGCGGCCCCGCCACGCCGCCGCCGTCCCGCACCTGGCGCGTACGGAGAGGATTATCAGGGACCGCGTGCAGAGCCCAGGTAGGGTTTTGTCGGAGGAGGTGCCTCATGTCCGGTCCACTGCATGATCGCTATTCCTATGATGATCGGGAGAAGCTGAAGGCTCAGATCGGCGCGCTCACTGACGAGCTCAACCGCCTGCGCGAGCGTGTCTCGTCGCACCCACACGACATCGCGATGCTGGAGCGCCGCCTCGCCGACGCCCGATCCGACGCCCGCACCACGGCCGCCAACAACGAGCGTCTCGCGGCGACCCTGCGAGAGGCGCGGGACCAGATCGTCTCCTTGAAGAGCGAGGTGGACCGGCTGGCCCAGCCGCCGGCCAGCTTCGGGGTCTTCCTCACCACGGCCGAAGAGCACACCGCGGACATCTTCACCTCCGGACGCAAGATGCGGGTCAGCGTCAGTCCGGACGTCGACATCGACGCACTGTCCCC
>JBKPNA010000352.1:0-3131 GCA_046765695.1 Actinomycetota bacterium
TCCTGGTGATTCGCGGAGATATCTATTTGGCCGACCTTGGAGATCCGATTGGTCATGAGCAGGCATTCCGCCGGCCCGTGGTTCTGGTCAGCGGGCAGCGATGGCTCAACACAGATCCTCCGGTGGTCGCAACGCTGGCGATCACCCGAACACGACGAAATTGGCCCGAGCACATCGAAGTAGAGCCTGGGTCGTCAGGCCTTCGAGACGTCAGTTACGTCACATGCGAATTCATTCGTTCCATCTCGCCGTTGCGATTCGAGCGTCGACTAGGACGTGTCGATGCAGTAGTGATGGCTCGGGTCGATGCCATTCTGAGGCGGCTGTTGTTCGACTGACCAGCGCTGGCCGCCCCTTACGGACGTGCGCGAGCTATTCGCTCTGCAATGCGGCACGGACGAAGTCACGCCCCAAAGGACTGTGTCTGCTGCGTCCGGCGGTGTAGTGCCCGTTGAGCACGCCGAGGGTGGCCAGCATGGACCTGTCCTCGGTGATCAGTGGCCAGACCTGATCGGCCGCCGGCGCTTGGTAGCCGGTCGAATCGGCCCAGCCCAACGCTCCGAGCCCGTAGGCGATGGCGTCGTCCATCTCGTCATCGATCCCGCGTTGGCCGGAATGCACGCCGACGGCGATCTCCACCGCCAGCAGGATTGCCGCATCCTGTTCGACTTGCGGCCGTCTGCGGCTCAGCCAGTGCGCCGCCAGGTGCCGGAACAGACCTACCGGGTCGTCAAGCAACGTACGACCGGCGCGGGTCAGCGTCAGGCTGCCCCGGTACCTACGGAGCAGGCCGAGGTGCATCGCGCTCTCCCGGAGGCTCGCGATCGGTGGGGTCAGGTCCTCACGGTTGTGCTTGCCGAACCACCGGTCCTCCCAATTGAGCTCGCGCATCGCCTCGCTGACGACGGCCGGCGGCAGCCAGCCCGCGGCGGTCAGCTTGATGCCCGTCGGGCCGACCCGGCGCAGCAACCATTGGTAGGGCCGCACCGTCTCTTCAGCCTCCGCGGCTTCGATCAGTACTGGACGGTCCAGAGCAGCAGTCTCCAGATACTGGCCGAACTCCACCTGAGGCCCCGGGTACATCCGGCTGACCAAGCTGGTCAGCGCGGGTCCCCAACCAACCGGGCCGGCCCCGAATCGGCGCGCCAGTGCTCGATTCACCCGATCGACCTCCACAACGTCCGGGTCGAAGCTGCTCAACCACGGCCCCCGGGTGCCATCGGCCCACGCCCGGATCACTGCGTGCTGCTCATCCTGAGGGTCCTCGAGAATGCGGAGCTTCTCCGTGTAGCCGCGCATTCCACCGCTGTCCTCGAGCGGACCCGCTCGTTCTCCGCGGACCAGGAATGCAGCAGGTGCCTCCGGATCATCGATCGTCTCGATCAGCTCGATCCGGTGCTCCCAGCCGTCCCCGAAGTCGTACTCGTAGGCCAACGGGCCGGACGACTCATCGAGCACCTCGCCGAGAGTTACCTCCGTCTCGTCATCCCCGTTCTCGTCCTCTTCGATCCATCGCGGATCTTCCCAGCGGCTGCCGTCAGGGCTGGTGAAGGCGTGCAGGTGGCTGGTTCGCCAGCCGAACGCGATCTGGATCACCTCGTGCAGCTCAGCAAGCGTCAGGGACGATCTCACCTCGAGCAACCGCCAGATCTCCGGCTCGCTGTCAGCAAGTGAGATTCGAAGCCGGTAGATCATTGTCCTCCTGGCAGGACGAGCTTGCTCAGCAACTCGTCCAGACTCTGCGCCGGATCGTGCGTCACACCGGCATGAATCGGGGAGGGCTGAACCACCGTGCTGCGAGGCGCGGTCAGCATGCCGAAGCGGACGGCCAGACCGTCGTTCTCCCGAGCGCTCCCGGCAGCGTCCTCGCACGCCGCGACAACCGCCTGGGCCGCAGTCCGTACCGACTCGAGGTCGACCTCAGGGTCCAGGCCACGCAGCCGCGCCTCGTCGATCGAGGTCCGGGCCCGGAGGAAGTCTGCCTGCTGGCAGTACATGATCACGCCGATGTTGACGAACTCACCTCGGTCGACCCGCGGCACGGCCCGCAGCACCGCGTACTGGAACGGGTAGCCGCTCACGGCAACCACCGCTCTGCGGCGGCAAGGCGCGCCAGCAGATACTCGCTGTAGGCCGTCCGGGCGCCGGCGGCGTCGACCGGGGCCTTCGGATCCGGGCGCTTGGCATCCGGCTCCAGCCACTCGTCCGGCACCAGGCTCATGATCGTCTCCAAGGCTTGATCGGTGATCATCCCCGCCAGTTCTTCATGCACCGTACGCGGATCCCCCCGCCCGTCCAGGACATGATCAGCGAAACGGTACGTCCCGGTCGCGAACGCCTCCGGCGAGCCCCAGGCGTGGTGGAACCGCAGGCAGGCGCCGTGGTCGATGGCCCAGAGCCGCTTGTGCCAGATCAACAGGTTGGTGTTGCGCGCGCTGCGGTCCACGTTGGCGACATAGCTGTCCAGCCAGAGCACTCTGGCGGCCATCTCACGAGGCACGGCGAACGTCCGGTCGTAGCCGACGGCGCCGGGCAGGAAGTCGATCGCCAGGTTGACGCCTGCACTGGAGGTGACCAGCTGCTGGACCTCCTGGTCCGGCTCCCGGCGACCGATCTCGGCATCGACCTCGATCAGGGCCAGCCGGGGAACCGGTACGCCGAGCAGCCGGCCGAGCTCGCCCACGACGATCTCGGCAACCAATGTCTTGGGCCCCTGCCCGGCGCCGGTGAACTTGACCACATAGGTGCCCAGGTCGTCCGCCTCCATCAAGCCGGGCAGCGACCCTCCCTCCCGCAGCGGCGTCAGGTACGCCGTCGCCGAGATGGTGGGCAGCACGCAAGTCAGGCTAGTCAACACAGTCCCGGAGCCGGCCTTGAGCACCTCGATCGGCACAATGAGCACCATCAGTCCATCCGGCGAGAGGGCAGTCCGATGTTGCAGGGCCTCACCACGGTCAACCTGGTCAGCGACGACGTACCGGCGACCGCCGCTTGGTACACCGAGCTTCTCGGAATTCAGCCCTACTTCGTCCGGCCGGAGGAGGGGCCACCGGCGTACGTCGAGTTCCGGCTGGGCCCGGACGAGGACGAGTTGGGCATCATCGACCGCCGGTACACCCGCCATGCAGCGA
>JBKPNA010000353.1:0-4137 GCA_046765695.1 Actinomycetota bacterium
GTCCACGGCACGCTCGTCGTACCATCGGTACCCCACGAGCAGGCCCTCGGAGTAGCTTGCCACTCCGTCCACTCCGGGATACCGGGCAGGTTCCTGGATCGGCGTGCTGTGCTCGTCGCCCCGGAAGGTGATCGGCAGCCGACCGCCCGGCTCCCGCCGACCGGTGAGTACGTCGGCGAGCGCCGGCGCGAACTGCTCCCCCGGAAACCACGCATGCAGCAGGGCACCAGGTGCAACCTGGCTGGCCAGCACGACCGGGCCCGCACCCAACGTCACAAGCACGGTGCGCGGATTTGCAGCAGTCACGGCGGAGACCACGGCTTCTTGGATGCCTGGCAGCGCGAGCGACTCCACGTCCATCGCCTCTCCGGACAGCCGTCCGGTCAGCACGACGGCGACATCACAGTCCGCGGCCAGTGCGGCTGCTGCTGCCAGCCGGCGGTCCGGCCCGGCGACGCCGAGCCGCAGCACATGCAGCACGATGGCGTCCAGAGCCTCCTCGCCTGCGTCGAGCAGGTCCTCCCGGGTACGCCCGCCGGCATCTCCGAGCGCCGGCAGGTCCAGGCCCGCTGCCAGTGCGGCGCGCGGATCACGCACGGCGAACAAGAAGTCCGGCACCGAGCAGCCCGCCCAGCCCCAGAGCCGGCGAGGAAGGCTGAGCAGCTCCGGTCTCTGGCAGACGTACTCCCCATCGAGCCGGTTGTAGGACCCCATGAAGCCGGCGACGCCGTAGTGGCCGAGCGCCCGACGGAACGGCTCGAGGTAGATCTCGTGCAAAGCGCGGTCTGGAACCTGCACATCGATCGCCGGGGAACGTCGGGCAAAGCTTCCTTCGCCGGTGTGGAGCCACTCTGCGTTGTTGGCGACATAGTGCGTGGCGATGGCAAGCACGCCCTGGCTTTGCACTGCACGTCCGACGGTGCCGCCCATCTCCCCGGCGAGCAGCGGGTCCTCGCTGAGCTGCTGGCCCGCACGCCCGCCGTAGGGCACTCGTACGATGTCCAGACCGGGGGAGAAGATGGCATTGCGTCCGGCCGCGATCACCTCCTGCGCGAGGGCGACGCCGTAATCGGCCGCGAGGCTCCGGTCGAAGCTGGCAGCCAGCGCGAGAGCGGAGGGGAAAGCTGTGGCTCCCTGGTGACCCCGGACACCGTTTGGGCCGTCGGCGTAGTCGAACGGCACGACGTCAGGCGATGCCACGGCGGCGAAGTCGTGCAGCGCTATGGCGATCTTGTCGTGCTGCGAGAGCTGGGAGAGCCGGGACCGCGCGCGGTCAGTGCTGACCTGCCAGTCCTGGGATGCCATGCGGTGATCAGTCTCGTGTCGTGCTGCTGATGCGCGCTGCCGAGGACCGGCGGACAACCAGCTCCGGAACGAAGCGGACGGCCTGATGCGAATGCCGCCCACCGTTGGCCGACGCCTCGATCTCGGCGAACAGCAGCTCGGCCGCGCGACGACCCAGAGCCTTTCTCGGCTGCCGGATGGAGGACAGTGGCACAGCCGCCGACGCGGCATACGACACGTCGTCATAGCCGATGATCGCCATGTCCTCAGGGACCCGCAGCCCGTGGGTCACGAAGGCCTGCAGCGCACCGATGGCGAGCAGGTCGTTGGCGGCGAACACCGCTGTGGGCCGCTCGGCCGGCGGCAGCGACACCAGCTCCAAGGCTGCCGTCACCCCACTCTCGGTGTCGAGGGTGGGCGTCGAGATCGTGACCAGTTGCACAGACCCGCGAGCTGAACGGGCGATCTCCGCGCCCATCCGGCGGTCCCGCACCTGCTGGAGGCCGCCAGGCCCGCCGACCAGAGCGATATGAGTGTGGCCCTGGTCGATCAGGTGCTGCACCGCCAGCCGGCCGCCTTCGACATCGTCCACCGACACCGAACAGAGGTCCGCCGTCTCGCTCGCCCGGTCCAAGAGCACGACCGGAATGCCCCGGCGGGTCAGTTGCGCCACCTGGTCACTGAGGCCCCAGATCGGAGCGAGCAGGACGCCACCGACCCGCTGCTGCTCCAGCAGCTGCAGATGCGCCCGTTCCCGATCCGGCTGCTGGGAGCTGTTGCTTACCTGCACGAAATACCCGCGCTCCAGCACGTAGTCTTCCGCGCCCAGCACCAGGTCGGTGAAGAACGGATTGGCGATGTCCATCACCACCATGCCGATCGCCCGGCTACGCCCTGCACGTAGCTGCCGCGCCGACTCGTTGGGCACCCAACCGAGCTTGGCGATCGCCAGGTTGACCCGCTCCCTGGTGGGCCCGCTGACCAGGGTGGGCGAGTTCACCACGTTCGACACCGTGCCGAGGGAGACGCCGGCCAGCGCAGCCACGTCCTTCATGCTGACCGAGGGCCTGCGGGTCGCCATTCGTTTCCTTCTCGACTCAGCGGGTTCGTGCGGTCATGCTAACCAGCGACGCCGGCCATCACCCCTTCACCGAGCCGGCAGCCATGCCCTCCACGATCTTCCGGTTGAAGAAGATGAACATGATCAGGGGTGGGATGGTTACCAGCAGGATGGTGGCGAACAGCAGGTGGTATTGCGTGGTGAACTGGGACTGGAAGTTGAGCAGGGTGAGCTGAACGGTCGCGTTCTCGGTTCCCGGCAGGAAGTAGAGCGGGTGCTGGAAGTCGTTGTAGATGGCGACCGACTGCAGGATGATCACCGTCATGACGACCGACCGCAGCACCGGGAAGATGACCCGGAAGAAAATCTGCACCGGTCCGGCTCCGTCCACGACGGCGGCTTCGTCGAGTTCCCGCGGGATAGTGGCGATGAAGGCGCGAAACAGCAGGATGCAGAACGGCAGTCCGAAGGCGATCTCGATCAAGATCAGGCCGGGCATGGTCTTGAACAGCCCCAACGTCTGCAGGACCCAGATGGTCGGCACGACCGCGGGGGGCACGATGAGTCCGGCCAGTACGAGCAGGCTGATCGCGCTGTTGACCCGACTGGCCCGGCGCTGCCAGACGTAGGCCACCATCGCCCCGAAGATGACGAGGGCGGCGACGCTGACAACGGTGAGGATCACGCTGTTGATGAAGGCGATGACGAGCAGGTAGTCCCGGGCGGCGAAGGCCTGTGCGAGGTTGTCCAACAGGACGAAGTTCTCCGGCCAGGAGAACTCCAGTGAGTTCGCCGCAGTGACGTCCTTGGAAGCGATGACGAAGATGAAGGCGAACGGCACCAGGAAGAAGATCGCGCTGAGGACGATGGCCGCTCCGCCGATCACCACGCCACGAGTGTTCTTCATCTAGGACACCTCTCCTCGGTTGAGCCACCAGGTCAGTGGCACCACGATGATGGTGACCACCAGGAACAGCACGACGCTGCCGGCGGTGGAGAGCCCGTAGAACCCGGCCTGGTACTGCTTGTAGATCACCGACGCGATCACGTCGGAGGCGAACCCCGGACCGCCCTTCGTCATGGCCCAGATCAGGTCGAAGGAGCGCAGCCCGCCGATGAGGGACAGGGTGATCACCGTGGCCGTGGCCGGCCGGGCGAGTGGCAGCATGATGTTCCGGAAGATCTCCCAGCGGCCGGCTCCGTCGACGGCGGCGGCTTCGTAGTACTCACTGGGAATCGAGACGAGGCCGGCGATGTAGATGACTGTGGCCAGGCCGACACCCTTCCAGACATCGACCAGGGCAATGGAGAACAGCGCAAGGTCCGGGTTGGTCAGCCAGCCGGGGCCGTCGATCCCGATCGCGCCGAGTGCTTGATTGATCAGTCCGCGCTCGGGGTTCATCAAGACTGTGAAGGTGAGCCCGACGCCGATGGTGCTGACCAGCACCGGGAAGAAGATGACGGACCGCAGGTAACCCCTCGCGATGATCTTGGCGGTCAACAGCAGGGCCAGCGCCATGCCGAGAACCACCTTCATTCCGGAGGTGAGCACGGCATAGATCAACGTATTGCGCAGGCCGGTGATCAGCGCCTGCTCCTGAAAGAACGTCTGGTAGTTCTTGAAGCCGATCCAGGTTGAGGTGAACAGGTCCCAGCGGGTGAAGGAGAAATAGAAGGAGGCGATGGTAGGAACGATGAAGAAGATTGTGTAGATGATCGCCGGGATGCCATAGAACCAGTACGGGTAAGGTCCCGGCCGCCTTTTTCCGCGCTCCGCGAGCCCCCGCCTGGCC
>JBKPNA010000354.1:0-3000 GCA_046765695.1 Actinomycetota bacterium
GCTGCCAACGGCGCGAACGCCCCGGAGGCACGAGCCAACTCGACCTGGCGGGCGCTCACCATCGCCCACCGGTCGAGGTCCCACAGGGCAAGGGCCGCGTTCGAGGCGCTAACACCCCAATGCAGCCTCTGGTCGGTGGACATCTGGCTGCCGAGGAAGGCGTCCACCGCTCGCCGCAGGATGGGTGCTGCCGGGGCAGCGCCGCCGGTGATCAGCGTCGCGAGGCCGTCGAGGAGGAGGTCACCAGGATGTGGTTCGTGCGGTGCCGCTGGCGCTGATCTCGCGGCTGTGGAGACGTCGAGCAGATGGCCGCCGGGTTGTGCGAGAGGACCGGCGACGAGTGCTGCGCCCCAGGCGTCGAGGTACGTGTCCCGTGCCAGCCGGACGTCGAGTGGTGCCAGCCGCTTGGCGGCACGGAGCAGCAGAACCGGGGCCTCGCGTCCGGAGTTGGCCGCTCGGCTGATTTGAGCCCGGAGCAGCTCCACCCGCGCATGCTGGACTTCGTCGATAGCGGCCGCGTCGGCCTCCGCCAGCAGGCCGAGGGCAGTGTCGAAGGCACCCGCGTGCAGGTTGGCATGTGCGGCTGCCAGGGCGCGCTTCGCCCGTCGCCCCGGGTCGGTGGTCAGCGCCACCGAACGCTGCAGAAATGCCGCCGCAGCTGGCAGTCCGCCGCGCGCCTCGGCCCGTTCCGCCGACCGCTCGAGCTCGGCGGCGACGTCTTCGTCCGGGCCGCTGGCCGCGGCCGCAGGTGCCACACCCGGCGCTCGGGATCGGTCTGGGCGTCCGTCGCAGCGGCGAGCGCCATGTGCGCGGCACGGCGGTCATTCGCCGACCCGGCCGCATAGGCGGCCGACCTGACAAGGGGATGACGAAAGCGCACGCGCTCGCCGATCTCGAGCAGCAGCTCGGCATCGGAGGCCTCGGCCGCCGGCCGTCCGACGCCTAGCGTCTGCGCCGCACGCCACAGCAGCGTGGCATCCCCCGTCGGATCGGCCGCCGCCAGCAGCATCAGCCGTTGAGTGGGCTCCGGCAGCTCCTGCACCCGGCGCATATAGCGGTCCTGTAGCTGACCAGACATGGTAGCCGTGGGAGGAACGGCAAAGCCGCCGGCCAGCTCCGCTTGGCTCAGCACTTTCGGCAGGTCCAACAGCGCCAACGGGTTTCCGTGAGTCTCGGCGATGATCCGGTCACGAACCTGCTCATCCAGGTGACCAGGGATGACGTCCGCCAGCAACGCTCTCGCGTCCTCGTTCCCGAGCCCCTCCAGAGTCACGGCCGGCAGGCCGGGAAACACCCGCTGGTCGGTAGCCTCCCGGACGGCGACGACAAGCAACACCGACTCCGCGAGCAGACGTCGCCCGACAAATGCCAGCACCTGCGCCGAGGCGTCGTCCAGCCATTGCCCGTCATCGACCAGGCAGACGAGCGGCCGCTTGGCCGCAACCTCGGCCAATAGACTTAACACGGCCAGGCTCACCAGGAACCGATCCGGTGCACTTCCCTCCGCCAGCCCGAAGGCCACCCGCAACGCCCGTTCCTGCGGCTCCGGCAGCGCGACGAGCTCGCCGAGTACCGGTCCGCAGAGCTGATGCAGCGCCGCAAAGGGCAACTCCATCTCCGACTCCACGCCGGCGATCTGGGCGACCCGACAGTCAGACGCCTGGTCTGCGCAGTAGCTCAATAGCGCGGTCTTGCCGATCCCCGCCTCACCCCGGATCACGAGTACGGCGCTCTCGCCGCCCCGAACACGCTCCAGCGCGCCGTCCAGCGTCCGGCGCTCGCTAGTGCGCCCCCGGAACGCCGGCGTCCGCGGTGCCACCATGCCATCACAGTAGGACCGGTGCCGCGGCCGTGGAACACCCTCACGTCGCGCAGCGCCAGTCGCCCCAGCAACCCAGGAGACCGGCCCGTGCGGGCCGGTCTCCTGGTACGAAGGCGGTCAATGGGTGGGGTTGAGCAGCCGCCGGGCGGTGGACGCGACATTGCGGGCCTGGATGGACAGCACCACGGCGGACACCCCGTAGATGATGCTGAACAATCCGAAGACGGTGGCCAGCGCTGCGGCGCCGATGTCCGGGTGAATGAACAGCACTACACCCAGCGCGATCGAGACGAGGCCGCCCAGCGACCACATGGCGCGGGCGCCGGCGGTCTGGCCCTGGGGGAAAGCCATGGCGACCTCGACCACGCCGGTCACTAGGGCCCACGCGCCGATCCAGATAACGAGCACCAGCGCGGTGATGCCCGGCCAGACCAGGGCACCGATTCCGGCCGCCAGTGACAGGACGGCCAGCAGCAGGTAACCGGCGACGGGCCCGGCCCGTTTGCTGGAGAACGCACGCATGACGTCCGTTCCGGCAGCGATGAACGCGTAGACGGCGAACAAGATGACGAACGCGCCGACGGTGATGTTCGGCCAGATGACCGAGACGATGCCGACGGCGATGGCAAGCAGGCCCCGCCACAGCAGGGAGGACGAGAGAGACATGGTGGACGCTCCTTGACGAAAGGTCTCCGTTCCCCTAACGGTGGCGGCTCGCTCGGCTGAGAGCGCCCGTACGCGACCCTGGTCACACCCCCGGCCATCACGTCCGGGGCACGGGGCGCGCTCAGCGCTTCACTCGATCGGCGCGGGCCCAGGAGCCGAATCTCCTCGATGTCCATGCTCGCCTAAAGGTCGCGGAGCGCGTAATCGGCCGTGATCCTCTCCACCTCTCGGGTGGAGAGTTCATCAACCGCGCGATGTCCGGCAACGCGTCCAGGGGCGCGTGGTTGGCTGTCATTCTCGCCGTGCGGGTCTCGTCCTCCCGCGCCTCACGCACCCTCCAGACCGGCCCACCGCAGCACGTACGGCAGCGTCCGGCCTGACGACGTCTGGGATCACGGCCGTTGTCGCAGTCCGCGGGGTATGGGCCTTCGTCAGTGGTGCGGCGCCTCTGATCGTCGCCCTGCGCCGTCGTGCCGCGCTACGCGGCCCTCGGGCCGGTCGCCCGACAGACA
>JBKPNA010000355.1:0-13802 GCA_046765695.1 Actinomycetota bacterium
GCCGTCCAGGCACCGAGGGACTGCCTGATCGGGATGACGTCGTTGTCGATGGTCTTGGGCAGGCCGACCACGGTGAGCTCGTGGCCGTGCCGGGCGAGGAAGGCGGCCCGATCGGCGGCCGTGGTGTTGGTGTCGTCGCCGCCGATCGTGTGCAGCACATCCACGCCGTCGGCGGTCAGCCGGTCGGCCGCTGCCTGCAGCGGGTCGACGCCCTTGGCCACGAGACCTCGTTTCACCAGGTCGGCGGCGTTGGTCAACTTGACCCGTGAGTTGCCGATCGGCGAGCCGCCGAATCCGTGCAGCACCTTCGCCCGCTCGCGTACGTCCGGGCCGACCGTGATCGAGTCGCCCGACAGCAGCCCCTGGTAGCCGTAGCGGTAGGCGATGATCTCGACGTCAGGCGCGACCTCGGTGTAGCGCTCGATCAGCCCGCCGATGGCGGACGACAGGCAGGGGGCGAATCCGCCGGCGGTCAGCAGCGCGACCTTGGAAACCATGCCCTGTAACCTATCCGACCGATCCGAGTGAACCCCGATTGGTTTCCGCGCAGCGGAAGCTCAGTCGGCGGACGGCTCGAGGTAGACCGCCCCGGGTCCTCGGGAAGCGACGACGTCGTCGGGGTTGGACAAGCTGCACCGCTGCAGGCTGAGGCAGCCACATCCGATGCAGCTGTCCAGCCGGTCCCGCAGCCGCTCCAACCGCTCGATCTGGTCGTTGATCCGGCCGCGCCAGGCACGGGACAGCCGAGTCCAGTCCGCCTTGGTGGGCGTACGCCCGCCGGGCAGCGTGCCGAGCGCTTCGGTGATCTCCTCCAGGCTCAGCCCGACCTGCTGGGCCGACCGGATGAAGGAGATGCGGCGGAGCGTCGCCCGCTCGTACCGCCGCTGGTTGCCCGAGGTTCGAGTGGCTGTGATCAGGCCCTGTGCCTCGTAGTAGCGCAGCGCCGACGGCGCCACCCCGGAACGCTCGGCAAGCTCACCGATGGTCAGCTGGTCCAGCTTGTGCAGCACCCGGCCAGTCTACCGACAGTTAAACCACGCTTTAGCTTCACTGAACCTTGATCAGCTTGCAATTTCCCGCGGTAGGCGTATCAAGACGGCTAACAGGCGTCAGTCGGCCCGTTTCGACACTCTTTAGCCGCGTTGACGCGCCAAACGACTGAATGACTGGGACGTTGGACTCGAATGGACAGTGGCGGCTCGAGGATTCTCCTCGGACCGGTGCCAAGCTAGGGGAGTGGCCATGAGTTACGTCCAGCGTCTGGACACCGTCGGCCGCGATGACATCGATCTCGCCGGCGGCAAGGGCGCGAACCTCGGCGAGCTGGTCCGCGCCGGCCTGCCGGTACCTCCGGGCTTCGTCGTGACGACCGAGGCGTACTGGGCGCACGTGCAGGCGAACGAGCTCGGCGAGGAGATCCTCGAGCTCGCGACCAAGCGCCGACCGGAGGTGGCGGCCGCACGGATCGGTGCGCTGTTTACCGAGGCCCCGATGCCAGTGGGGCTGCACAACGAGTTGCTCGAGGCGTACCAGGCGCTGGGTCGGCCGCCCGTTGCGGTCCGTTCGTCGGCAACGGCGGAGGATCTGCCGGATGCCAGTTTCGCGGGCCAGCAGGACACCTACCTGAACGTACGCGGCGAGGCTGCGTTGGCCTCGGCCGTGCAGCGCTGCTGGGCCTCACTGTGGACCGCCCGTGCCATCGCATACCGGTCGCGTCAGGGCATCGATCCGGCGACGGTCAGCCTGGCGGTGGTCGTCCAGCGGATGGTGGCGGCCGATGCCGCCGGGGTGCTGTTCACCGCCAACCCCACGAACGGGCGCCGCCAGGAGGCGGTGATCTCGGCGGCCTGGGGCCTGGGCGAGGCGGTGGTCGGCGGGGCGGTGAACACCGACGACCTGGTCGTCGCCAAGGCCGACGGGCGCATCCTGTCCCGCAGCATCGCCGACAAGGCCGTGATGACGACGTACGCGACGGAGGGCACCGCGGAAGCCGAGGTGCCGGCCGAGCGGCGGCGGCTGCCGGTGCTGGACGACGCGGCGGCCGCCGAACTGGCCCGCCTCGGGTCAGTGATCGAGGCCCACTTCGGCGCACCGCAGGACATCGAGTGGGCTCGCGCCGACGGCACCTTCTCTATCGTGCAGTCCCGTCCGATCACGGCGCTGCCGCAGCCGGAGGCCGAGCCGCCGAGCGATTGGAGCGTGCCGGATACCAAGGCGATGTACGTCCGCGGCAGCATCGTCGAGCAGCTGCCGGATCCGCTGACGCCGCTGTTCGCGGACCTCGTCGACAGCAGCGTGACACGGTCCTTGCAGGCGTTGTTCGCCGAGCTCACCGGCGAGGGTGTGATCCGGGACACCGACGTCAACCTGCCCACCGTCAACGGCTACGCCTACTACCGATACGACAACGGAGGAATGATCCGGCTCATGCTGCACAGCGGCGGAGCCTTCAAGATGCTGTTCACCAGAGCAGAGCACGGCCTCCAGGCTCGCTGGCGCAACTACGCCCATCCGCGCTACCAGGAAGCCGTGGCGCAGTGGCGGAATCGATCCCTCGATCAACTGTCGGCAGCCGACCTGGTCGCCGGCGTAGCGGAGCTGCTGGACGCCGGGACCGAGTACTACACCTCGGTGCAGACCATCATCCCGATCGCCGCGACCAGTGAGATCCTGTTCACGCAGTTCTACGACCGCCTGGTCCGGCGGCCCGGTGACCCGCCGGCCACCACGTTCCTGGTGGGATTCGACAGCCTGCCGATCCGCGCCGAGAAGTCCCTGTACGACCTGGCCAGCTGGGCGCGGTCACAACCCGGCCTGGCCGAGACGCTGCTTGGAACGCCCACCGAGGAGCTGCTTGCCGTGCTGCATGGCGTGGATCCGCGGGCGCAGGAGCCGGCTTGGGCAGAGTGGCGGAGCCGGTTCCAAGCCCACCTGGACGCGTACGGCCACACTGTCTACAACCTGGACTTCGCCAACCCGGTCCCGGCGGACGACCCGGCCCCGCTGCTCGAGACGTTGCGGTTCTATCTCCGCGGTGAGGGCAGCGACCCTTACCAGCGGCAGCAGGCCTCCGCAGACCGCCGCGAGCGGGAGACCCAGGCCGTACTGGATCGGCTCGACCCTGTACGGGCGCGAGCCTTCGGCCGGCTGGTGCGCTGGGCACAGCGGGTCGCCCCGGTCCGCGAGGATGCGCTGGGCGATGTCGGCCTGGCTTGGCCGCAGATGCGCCGGATGCTCGACGAGCTGGGTCGGCGCCTGGTTGCCGCCGGTGTCCTGGACCAGCGGGACGACGTCTACTGGCTCTCCCGCGACGAGGTGCTGGCGGCAGCCGAGGTGGCCGAGTCGGACACGGCAATGCCCAAGCTGGGGGAGAGGATCCGGCAGCGTCAGGCGATGTGGCGGGGGCAGCGCCGGGTCACACCGCCGCAGATCCTTCCGGTGGACTCCCGGTGGATGCGGCTGTTCCGCAACATGTTGCCGGCGACCACGGCCGAGCAGTCTGGTGATGTGCTGACCGGCATCGGAGCCAGCGCCGGGCGGGTGACGGCACCCGCTCGGGTGCTCGGCGGCCCGCAGGACTTCGGCCAGATGAGACCGGGGGACGTGCTCGTGGCCAGCATCACGACTCCAGCGTGGACGCCGTTGTTCGCCATGGCCGCGGCCGTCGTGACCGATATCGGCGGTCCGCTCAGCCACAGCTCGATCGTTGCCCGCGAGTACGGCATTCCTGCCGTGCTGGGCACGAACGTGGCGACCCGGCGGATCGCCAGTGACCAGTCGATCACCGTCGACGGCGACGCCGGCCGGGTGCTGCTGGCTGGCGAGCCGGACAACGGGACGGTCCAGGCCGTGACACCGAGTCGGGGATGGACCGTTCGAACGACGGGCATCGCGGCAGCATCGGTTGCGGCCCTGGCAGGAATCGGGTGGGCGATCAGGCGGCGCACAGACCGATGACTGCAGGTGCGAGGGGCGCCTGGCAGATTCTGTGGGACGTTGTGCACGATTGACGCTCGTGGCCAGGTCCAGACCCGCGGTGGAGCGGCGGCATCCGCCGGATTGGTTGATGAGGCTGGTCAACCCGTTCACCCGGCGGATGGTGGCTCGGGGACGGCTGGGCGATCAGATCCTGGTCCTGCACTACATCGGGCACCGAAGCGGACGCGCTTTCGACGTGCCGGCGGGCTACCGCGTTCTCGATGGCGCCATCTCGGTGTTCACCAGCAGTCGCTGGCGGCGCAATTTCGTCGGTGGCCGGGACCTCGAGGTCACCTTGCGGGGAATTCGCCGGCCGGCACATGCCGTCCTGGTGGACGACCCGGAGGCCGTCACCGACGTCTTCGAACGGCTCATCGGAGAGCTCGGATACCGGCAGGCGGGGCGGCGGCTCGGGCTCCGCTTCAATGTCGACAGGGCGCCGACGCGGGAAGAACTCCGGGACGCCATCGAACGGTCCGGCCTCTCGATTGTTCGGATAGCTACGCGCTAACTATTGGGTTGGGGCAGTGCCGGATCGGAACTCACGGTCCCAACCCAGCAGTTAGTGAGCGTGCGGGTCATACCGATAGGCTGCGGCCAACTCACTTCCCCGACGCCGCAGCATTCCGTTCGGAAGGAAGAAAATGACGCTCCAGACCGCATCGACCGACTACTCCGACCTCATCGAGCGGTTGGATCTGCCGACCAAGGTCAAGCTGCTCACCGGAGCCACCGCGTTCACGCTGTGGCCCGAGCCCTCGATCGGACTCGGTGAGCTGCGGCTCTCCGACGGCCCGACCGGCGTCCGCGGCTTGAAGTTCTCCGGCGGCCGTACCGTGGCGCTGTTCCCGAACGCCAGCCTGCTGGCTTCGGCGTGGAGCGAGGAGAACACCTACGAGGTCGGCAGGCTGCTGGCGGAGGAGGCGTTGGCCCAGCAGATCCACGTCGTGCTCGGCCCAACCATCAACCTGCATCGTTCGCTGCTCGGTGGCCGGGTGTTCGAGGCCTACTCCGAGGACCCGCTGCTTTCCGGCAAGCTCGCCGCCGCATACGTCCGCGGGCTGCAGGAACTGAGGGTGGGCGCGTGCCTGAAGCACCTCGTAGCAAACGAGTCCGAGACCGAGCGCAACACCGTCAACTCCGTTGTCGACGACGCCACGTTGCGGGAGCTGTACCTGTTGCCGTTCGAGATCGCGGTCAGCGAGTCACAGCCCTGGTCGATCATGGCCGCCTACAACGACGTCAACGACGTTGCGGCGACCGAGCAGGATCACGTGATCAACGGGATCGTGAAGGGGGAGTGGGGCTGGGACGGGCTGATCATGTCCGACTGGTTCGCCACCAAGTCCGCCGCGCCGGCAGCCAACGGTGGGCTTGACCTGGTCATGCCCGGCCCCGACGGCCCGTGGGGAGAGGCCCTGGTGGCCGACGTGCAGGCCGGCGAGGTGGCCGAGGAGGTCATCGACGAGCACCTGCGCCGCCTGCTCCGCCTCGCGGATCGGGTCGGCGCCCTCGGCGAGCTGCGGGACTATCCGGACCAGCTGCCCGCCCCGGACAGCTCGGAAAGGCGCGAGCAGTTGACCCGGCTGGCCGTCGACGGCATCACCGTGCTCACCAACTCCGACCAGACCCTGCCGCTGGACCGCGGCTCCCGGGTGGCGCTGATCGGCCGGCACGCCGTGGAGACCATCGGGATGGGCGGCGGCTCGGCCCAGGTCAACCCGCCTTACCAGGTCAGCCTTGCCCAGGGGCTCACCGAGCTGCTCGGCGACAATATCACGGTTGCCGACGGAGTCGAGGTGCGCAGTCGGGTACCGGCCGCCAGCAACACGTTCGTCTCCAACCCCGAAACCGGACTGCCCGGCATCCACTCCCTGCTGTACGCCGCCGACGGTTCCCTGCTGGAGGAGCGCCACCAACCCAGTGCCATCGTGATGACCGGCTTCGACGACAACCTCCCCCAACCCGCCAACCGGGTCGTCCTGCGCGCCAAGGTCGGCCGTCCCGGACAACTCCAGGTCGGTGCCCTGGGAGTCGGTGACTGGGTGCTGCGCAACGGCGAGCAGACGACCGAGTTCCGGCTGCGCAGCTCCGGCACCGGCCTCGGTGAGGAGATGCTCGCCCCGCCCTCCGAGACCACCACGATGGAGGTCGACGAGTCCGGAATCCTGGAGCTGACAGTCCAGAAACCGCCGACCGGTGACCAGGGGAGCGACTCGCCGCTGGCCGCCGTGGGCTTCTACGGCCTGATCGCGCGTCCGGTCCCGCGCCCCAGCGAGCAGTCCATCGACGAAGCCGTGCAGGCCGCCAGATCGGCCGATGTTGCCGTGGTGGTCGTCGGCCTCACCGAGGAGCAGGAGACCGAGGCGGTCGACAAGACCACCCTGGCGTTGCCCGGCGAGCAGGACGCGCTCGTGGCCGCGGTCGCTGCCGCCGCCAAGCGCACGGTCGTCGTGCTCAATGCCGCTACCCCGGTGCTCATGCCGTGGCTGGACCAGGTCGACGCCGTGTTGTGGGCCGGGCTGCCCGGGCAGGAAGCCGGGCATGCCATCGCGGCCGCTCTGGTCGGTGACAGAGAACCCGCGGGCCGGCTGGTGACGACCTTCCCGACCGCCGACGCCGCGACCCCGGCGTGGTCGGTGACGCCCGTCGACGGCAAGGTCGTCTACGACGAAGGAACGTTCATCGGCTACCGCGGCCACTACGCCGACCGCGCACCGGCACCGGCGTTCTGGTTCGGCCACGGTCTCGGCTACACCACCTGGGACTACGGCGAGCCTGAGGTTGTCACCGAGGATGAGGCGCCGCTGGTCCGACTCCGCGTCAGCAACACCGGCAGCCGGGCGGGCCGGGAGGTCGTCCAGGTGTACCTGCGGCCGCGCGACGCCGAGGAACCGGTCCGGTTGGTCGGCTGGGCAGCGGTGACCGCCGAGCCTGGATCAAGCGTCCCGGTCGAGGTGCGCACCGACTTCCGGCTCTGGCGCCGCTGGGACACCACGGCCCACCGCTGGGGGCGGCTGTCCGAGGGCGGCGAGTTGCTGATCGCCCGCGGACTCGGCGATATCCGAGCCACCATCTCGCTGTAGCCGGCTGCCCGGAATCGGGCCGCGGTCAGCGAACCGACGATGCGAGCGTTCGTCCTCACGGGCCCAGCGGAATGGTCGATCGAGGACGTTCCGGCCCCGATGCCAGCTCCCGGCGAGGCAGTCGTCGCCGTGGAGCGTGTCGGGGTTTGCGGCACCGACGTCGAGTTCTTCACGGGCGAGATGGCTTACCTACACCAGGGCCACGCGTCCTATCCGATCCGGTTGGGTCACGAATGGGCCGGGCGCGTCTCGGCGATCGGCGACGGCGTGGATCCCGCCTGGCTGGACCGGCGGGTGACCGGGGACACGATGCTGGGAGACGGCGTCTGCCGGCGGTGCCGGAGAGGCGATCAGCATGTCTGCGAGAACCGGCAGGAGGTCGGCGTACGCGGCGGTCGCCCTGGTGCGTTGGCGGAGAACCTGGCCGTGCCGGTGTCCTCCCTGCATGTGCTGCCCGACTCGCTCGATCCCACGCTGGGCGCCCTGGTCGAACCAGGCGGAAACGCGTTGCGCGCTGCTCAGGCCGCCGCGGTCGGGCCCGGCGACCGTGCCGTCATCCTCGGCCCAGGCGCCATCGGCTCGCTGGTGGCGCTGTTCCTGAGGGCCGCGGGCGCCGAGGTTCATCTGCTCGGACCGTCCGAAGACTCTCTCAGGTTCGTCCGGAGCCTCGGCTTCAGCCAGGCCTGGACCCGGTCGACCCTGCCCGGGCTGCCGTTCGACGCAGTGGTGGATGCGTCAAACGCCGCCGAGCTGCCCGCGCTGGCGCTGAGTCTTGTCGAACCCGCCGGCCGGATCGTCTACATCGGGTTGGCCGGCAGTCCGAGCACCATCGACACCCGGACGGTTGTGCTCAAGGACGTCACGGCAGTCGGCATTCTCTCCGCCTCGCCGGCCCTCGACTCGACCATCGCCGCTTTTGCCAGCGGTGCAGTGGATCCCCGGCCGCTGGTGGCAGCCACGGTCAGCCTCGACCAGGTCGGCTCGGTGTTGGCGGGGGAGAGGCCGCCCGACGCAGGGCTCGGTCCCAAGATCCACGTCGACCCACGGCTGTAGGGGAGTCGCAGGCGATCCAGTTAGCAGCTGAGGTCACCACCTTGACGGGTGTCCGGTGTTCGTGACGGGCTCGAGCACGACGGTGCGGTCGCTTGCCGCGACGATCGCCGGGTCGTCGCTGGCCAGGAGAACGGCCGATCCCGCGGCGGCGAGCTCACGCAGCAGCCGGAGCACCCGGGTCCGGTTGCCGACGTCGAGGTCGGTGGTCGGCTGGTCTGCCAGGAGCAGCCGTGGCCGTGCAGCGATGGCTCGGGCCACAGCAACCCGCTGCTGCTGTCCGCCGGAGAGATCCTCGATCAGGTGATTGGCGCTGTCGGAGAGCCCTACCGCGGCGAGCGCCTGCCGGGCGACCGCCGCGGGATCGTGGTCCGGCACGATCGGCTGCCGCTGACCTGCCGTTCGATGTCGCCCGGCCAGCGGCAGCAGGACGTTCTCCAAGGCCGTGAGCAACCCCGCCAGTGCGCTGCCCTGGGAGATCAAGGCAACGCCGGCTGCCACGGCCTGGTCATGGCCCACCGTCCGACGGCCATCGATGAGGATCTCGCCCGACGTCACTGGCCCAAGTCCAGCGATGGCCCACAGCAGTTCTGAGTTGTTCCATCCGGAGACTGCGACCACCACTCCCGATGCAACCACTTGATCAATGGGAACGTTGTCGGACAGCACCACGCCTCGCAGCTCAAGCCGCGGCGGGCCCTGCATCGACGGCTCGGTGGTCATCGGGACCCTCTCTTCTCCTCGCCAACATCTGGCGGCCGTGATCCGGTTGGTTCCCCGTGTGGTGATTCGACAGGATTGAGACGGAGCTCCGAGCCGGAGCGCGCGATCCGCAGCAGGGTGCCCGGTGGATGGGTGGCGAGCACATCGGCGGGCAGCGTCACCGAGCCGTCGGCTGTTATCACGCTGTACTCCTCGCCGCGCCGACCCTCAGCACCGATGCGCCCGTCCCGGATGGTCACCGTACGGGGGAGTGCGCCCGCCACGGCCGGGTCGTGGGTGACCAGCACAACCGTGCAGCTCCATTGCTGGTTGACGGCGGCTACCGCGGACAGAACCACGTCGCGGGCTCCGGGGTCGAGCCGGCTGGTCGGTTCGTCGGCAAGCAGCAACCGTGGTCGACGGGCGATACCGCACGCGAGCGCGAGTACTTGTCGGCGGCCGGGATCCAGATTCTCGGCCCGAACAGCTGGATCGACCCGAAGCTCCACCAACGCCATCAGCTCCGCGACGGAAGGCAGCCCGGCAGCCGAGCCGCCAGCAGTCCGCGCCGCCCGCTGGGCGAGCCCGAGGTTCTCGGCGACCGTGAGGTAGCCGATCAGGTTGCGAGCAGCCCCCTGAAGCACGACTCCGATGCTGCGGGCGCGGAGCAGGTCACGATCTGGATCGGACAGTGTGCCGAGGTCGGTGCCGTCGACCAGCAGCTGTCCCGCGCTCGGTCGGAGCAGCGCGGCGCAAGCGAGCAGCAGGGTGGACTTTCCGGATCCCGACGGGCCGAGCAGACCAACGACCTCCCCGGGGGCCACCGTCAAGCTGATCCCGGACAGCGCAGCAACGTCATGTCCCTCGACGTGAAAGATGTGGACCAGCTCATGGGTGACGAGGCCTGCGCCAACCGGTGAGCTCATTGGAGTCCTCGGAGCTGGTCGACGCCGTAGCCGCGGTGCAGCCACCGGACGCTCAGCAGTACCACGGTCGCGACTGCGCCGGCGGCGACAAGAACGCAACTGAGAAGAGCGCCTGGACGCAGGCCCAGATCAGCGCGGATCGCGGATTCGGGCTCGGCGAGCAGAGGCAGTTGACTGATCACCAGCGCACAACCGAGGGCCCCGGCGAGTGAGCCCAGGACAACAGCCAGCAGGCCGGGCACGAGGTACGTCACGGTGGCAGCACGCTGCAGCGTGGCGCTTCGAAGTCCCGCCAGCCGCAGGGCGGCCAGGTCGTGGCCCAGCACGGGCCGGTGACTGGACACGGTCAGGGCAACACCAATACCGGCGACGACACCGGCCAGCACCGCAAGTCCGGGCGCCAGCTGACCGCTCAGTGCAGCTGCTGTCAGGCGGTTGGCGCGCACAGCCTGCTCCACCGTCCGCGCGCCGGTGACCTTGATGCCGTTGTCCGCGAAGGCGCGTTCGAGTTCGCCCAGACGCCCGATCGCGGCTCGAGAGACCCAGATCTGGACGGTGGTGTCGGGCGCCGCTGCGCCGCGACCATCCCGAAGTGCCGACTCGAGATCACCGAGGGCAACTCCCTGAAGCTCGCCCGGAATCGCGTCGACGGCACGGACCACGGCGTCGATCTTCAGCTGGGAACCGTCGGGCGCCCCCAGCGTGGGGACTGTCGGGATTCTCGCATCGGCAGCCGCCAGGACTGGCAGCACCAGCGGCAGCCACGCCTGCTGAAGTGCCAGCGGTCCGCCTTGGGACCTCGCGGTGAGAAGCACGCCGTCCTGCCGAGGCTCCAGCCGCATCTGGTCGCTTGAGTTGGCTGTCGGTGCGTATGGCCACCCGTCGGCTGGTCCGAGGTCGATCGACTGTGTGACGCCTGCCAGCCGGGTCTCCAGGGAGGTCAGCCGCAGGCTGCCTTCCATGGGGCCGTCAGGATCGAGCGTGATCCGCAGCAACCTGCATCCCTCCTGGCAGCTGATCGGCTCCTGGAGCCGCTCGCCGCCGCCGGCCGAGAGGCGCAGCTGGCCGAGGGCCAGTGAGCGAACGGTTCCGTCGGGGGAGAGATAGTCGATGCCCAGATCGACGCGGGTGCCGGCGGGGATCGTGGGGTCGTCGCTCTTCCGACCAAGGTTGGGATGTGCGGCGATCCGAGCGCTCACAGCCTCACCTGTGAACGTCACCGGATTCACCTGGGGAGCACGGATGCGCTGCCAATTGCTCGGGTCGGCGGCGCGATCGGCGCCGTACGCGATCTCAGCAAAGGCGGCCGGCTCGACGAACATGCCGCGAAGCGCGAGGGGATCAGGGCGCCGGGTGATCACCACAGCGGTCATGGAGGCGTCGGACGCATTGTGCCGGGGATCGATCCGAGCAAGTATCCGTACGACCGCGGACGCGTCACCGTCGACCTGGAGCACTGCGGCCGCTCCGGTACGCACTTCTGCGTCGTGTCGCCGGACGTCGCTACCGATGGCCTGCAACTGGACGGCGAACACGGCGAAGGCCGCGGCCACGGTGGTCGCGATCACCAACAGCCGCATGCCACGCAGCCGGATCGTGAAGGCTGCGGTCAGCAGAGCCGCTGGGCGGGCTCCGCCGTCGGTGTGTACGCGGCGCCGCCAGATGGCCAGCCGGACGAGCACTCGGAAAACAACGACCCCCAGCCCGAGCGCGAGGAGCGATGGGACCAACAGCCCGAGGGTGCTACTCGTACCGACCTGAACGGCAACCAGCACCCCGCTGACTGCGAGTACGAGCAGCGCGATGTCGATCACCAGCTGACGCCCGCCCTGCTCGCGCACGGCAGACTGGGTTGATCGCAGCAGACTGATCACCGGCTCGGCAAGCATCGCCCGTGTTGGCGGAACGATCACTGCGACCATGCCGAGCAGAGCCAGCACAGGTACCACCATTAGCGCGGTGGAGGGCGGTAGGCCTCGTCCGCCGGGTAAGGTCCCCGCCAGCAACGCGAGCAGGGCCAGCGCCGGCACCCACCCGATCAGCCAGCCGGCAGTGATCAGCGCCGCCCACCGGCCGACGACCAGGCCACGCAAGCCGGCTGCGGATTCGCCGCGCAGGCGGCCGAGCCCCAGCTCGGCGCGCTGGGACGACAGCTCGACCGAGGCAAGCAAGGCGAGCACGATCCCCACGAGGATGGCGAGCTGGCCGAGGCTCAGCGTGAGCCCGGCGATCGCTCGCTGCCGCTCCAGGGCAATCCGTTCCAGGCTGTGGCGAACACCGGTCGTCAGGCGACTTTGGTGTTGGGCTGCGGCATCGGCCAGTTGCCGTGTGTAGGAGTCGAGGTCGGCGACGTCCGCGATTCGCAGTGCCGCGCTGTCAATTCTGACGTCAAGTGTCTCCTCGTAGATCGGAGTCTGGAACGACCCCGGCGTGGTGATCAGCGCGTCACCCTGGGGGTGCTCGTCATTGAAACGCGATAGACCGACCGGTGAGTCGTCGAACCAGTACGGACTGTGCGGATCGTCGATGCGGTAGATCCCGGAGACGGTGAAGGAGTTCGCTGGTCCCAGTGTGGCCACGACTGTGAGCCGATCGCCGGTCCGCAGCCGATACGTGCGAGCGTCGGCTGACGAAACAGCAACCTCGCCGATCGCCGAGGGACACCGTCCGGACGTCATGGTGATCTGGACACAGACGTCGTCCCGCGAGCGCAGGGTGCCGCTGATTCGAGGGGACACGGAGTTGGCGGCCTGCCACTGCACTGCGGCCGTCCGCCCGGACACCGGGCGCTGGGTGAGTCGTTGGGATCCGGGCGGCAGCAGCGTCCGCAGGGAGACGCCGGGCTGGCTCGTCAGCGACCATGTGTTACTGGGGCCGTCCGCCGCGAAGGTGGCGTCGATCACGGCTTGCTGCACCTGGTGCTGGTAGCCCGCCGCGAACACGGCGGTGCCTGAGATGAAGGCACTCAGCAGAATGATCAGCAACGTCTGCTTCGGACGGTGAGCTAGTGGTCCAAGGGCCAGCCGCCACGAGTGGAACGACCCCCGGTTGGTCATCGGGGCCATGACAAGCCACGCCGCAGGCATCGTGGCTGGCGGCGGCGGAGATATGTGCCGGATTCCTGACGGAGGGCACTAGCCATGGTCTTCGTACCTTAGCCAGTGACCTGAGAGAGCTTCGTCTGGTTGGTGCCGGGGGAGGCAGTGGCTCTGTTGAGGGCCGGGCCAGCATTACTTGACATAATGTCACTTATCGGACAGCCGCGACGAGGGTTGAAGTAGATGCGACTACTCCCTCTGTCGGCGTTGGCGGCGTTCGTGCAGGTCAACTCGTGATCCGGCAGGGGTATCACGATCGCCTCGGAACACAGCGCCACGAGATCCGTGGGCGGCTCTAAGCCCGCGCCGATCCAACGTCGGGCGCTCAGCGCTTGGTCTGGTACCTGGTCAGGAGCACGCCGTCGGGAAACGCCCGGGTCTCCACCAGGTTCAGGTTCACCCAGTTGTCCAGGGCCGTAAAGAACGGCGTGCCGCCGCCCACCAAGACCGGTGCGGTGGCCAACACGTACTCGTCGATCAGCCCGGCCCGCATAGCCGCCGCGGCGAGTGTGGCGCCGCCGATGTCCATCGGGCCGCCGTCCTCGGCCTTGAGCCGGGTGATCTCGGTGACCGCGTCGCCGGTGACCAGACGGGTGTTCCAGTCGACCGTGCTGGTCGTCGAGGAGAACACCACCTTTGGCATGTCCCGCCAGCGGCGGGCGAACTCAATCTCCGCCGGTGTGACGCCAGGCTGCTGGTCGGCGGTCGGCCAGTGGGAGCTCATCGTCTCCCACAGTTTGCGCCCGTACAGCGCCAGGCCCGTCGCACCCACCCGGTCGGACCACCACTGGAACAGCTCGTCGCTCGGCACGCTCCAGCCGATGTCGTCGCCGGGCGCGGCGATGTAGCCGTCCAGGCTCAGGTTCATGCCGAAGGTCAGGTTCCGCACGGCGTCAGCCTCCCCGTGCCTCGGTCCTCACCATACACAGGCCAGCACGGCGCGGAAGAGTCACCGGCCGGGC
>JBKPNA010000356.1:0-3311 GCA_046765695.1 Actinomycetota bacterium
TCGACCGCGCCCGGGCAGCCGGCGCCAAGACCGGCTACGTCTACCTGCACTCGATCATCGACGGCTTCTCCCGGCTGGCCTACACCGAGCCGCTGCCTGACGAGAAGGGCGCCACCGCGGCGGCGTTACTGGCCCGAGCCAAGGTGTGGTTCGCCGCCCACGGCATCACCCACATCCACCGGATCATCACTGACAACGGGTCCTGCTACCGTTCCAACGACTTCGCCCGGATCCTCGGCACCAAGACCCGTCATCAAAAGATCAAGCCGTTCACCCCGCGGCACAACGGCAAGGCCGAGCGCTACCAGCGCATCCTCGCCGAAGAGGTCCTCTACGCCCGCGAATACCGCAGCGAAGCCGAGCGCTCAACAGCACTCGCAGTCTGGAACATCCACTACAACTACCATCGACCCCACAGCGCCGCGGGCGGCCGGCCACCAGCCTCTCGGCTCAAAACCGGCGTCACCAACGTCCGACCCTCATACAGCTAGCGGGTTGCCGCCACCGGACCGGCGAACTGGGTGCGGTAGAGCTCGGCGTACAAGCCACCCTCGGCCAGCAGGTCCTCGTGCCGGCCGCGCTGGACGATCCGGCCCGAGTCCACCACCAGGATCTGGTCGGCGTTGCGGACGGTGGACAGCCGGTGCGCGATGACGATGCTGGTCCGGCCCTCCATGGCGAGGTCCAGTGCCTGCTGCACGGCGGCCTCCGACTCGGAGTCCAGATGAGCGGTCGCCTCGTCGAGCACCACGATCGGTGGCGCCTTGAGCAGCAGCCGGGCGATCGCCAGCCGCTGCCGCTCGCCGCCGGAAAGCCGGTAGCCGCGCTCCCCCACCACCGTTTCCAGGCCGTCGGGCAGGCCGCGCACCAGATCGGCGATCTGCGCCGCCTCCAGCACCTGCCACATCCGCTCGTCGGTCACATCCGGACGGGCGTAGCGCAGGTTGTGGCGGATGGTGTCGTGGAACATGTGCGCGTCCTGCGTCACGTAGCCGACGGTCTGTCGCAGCGAGGCCAGCTGCAAGTCACGGACATCGGTGCCGCCGACGGACACGGTCCCGGATGTGGCGTCGTAGAGCCGCGCGATGAGATGGGTCATGGTCGTCTTGCCGCCACCGGAGCGGCCGACCAGCGCCACGGTCTGCCCGGGCGCGACGCTGAAGGTCACGTCGTGCAGCACCTGGGTATTCGGCCGCTGGTCCAGCGACGCGATCGACTCCAGGCTGGCCAGCGACACCTCGGCCGCGCTGGGATAGGTGAAGCTGACGTCGTCGAATGCGACCGACGCCGACCCATTGACCGGCACCGCGGCCGGCCGGTCCCGGATCGCGGGCTTCAGGTCGAGCACCTCGAACACCCGGTCGAAGCTGACCAGGGCGTTCATCACGTCGATCCGCAGGTTGGTCAGCTGGGTGAGCGGGCCGTACAGCTGGGTCAGCAGCCCGGCGAGGGCGGTCAGCGTGCCCACCGTCAGCACCCCCTCGATGGCGAGCAGTCCGCCCACCCCGTAGACCAGTGCGGTGGCCAGCGATGCGACCAGCGCCAGCGAGGTGAGGAAGAACCGGCCGTTCATGGCCATCTTGACCGAGACGTCCCGCACCGCACCGGCCCGGGTCGCGAACGAGTCGTGCTCGGTGTCCTTGCGGCCGAACAGCGCCACCAGGAGGGCGCCGCTGACGCTGAACCGCTCGGTCATCAAGGACGACATGTCGCCATTGAGCTCCATCTGGCGCCGGGTCAGCTCGGCAAGCTTGCGTCCCACGATCTTGGCCGGGATCAGGAAGATCGGCAGCATGACCAAGGCCGCAAGCGTGAGCTGCCAGCTGAGCACCAGCATCGCGGCGAGCACCAGCACGAGGCTGATCAGATTCGACAACACCGTGGACAGCGTCGAGGTGAAAGCCTGTTGCGCGCCGATCACGTCGGTGTTGAGCCGCGACACCAGCTTTCCGGTCTGGGTGCGGGTGAAGAACGCCAGCGGCATGGTGACCACGTGGTCGAACACCCGGGTACGCAGGTCGAAGATGAGTCCCTCGCCGATCGTCGAGGAGCACCAACGCTGCACCATGCCGATCACCGCCTGCAACACGGCTAGCCCGGCCACCGTGATGCCAAGGCCGATCAGCAACTGGCGGTTTCCTTTCAGCACGCCCTCGTCGATGATCAGTTTGAACAGCAGGGGCGGCGTGACCGCAATCGCCGAGGAGATGACCACCAGGGCGATGAAGCCGATGATCAGGGCGCGGTAGGGCCGCGCGAAGGCCAGGATGCGGCGTACCACGCCGCGGGTGAGCTGGTGCTGGGCGATGTTCGGATCGGCTGACATCCGCCGCATCAGCGACCAGTCGCCCCCACGCATCATGGACATGTACCGAATCCTCTCCGGGACGGCCAACTCGAAGCCCGGACCAGGTATTCCTGGGGTGCGCGGCCGTGTGTCTTCGGCTCAAATCGAGGGCCCGGACGCCACCGGCGTCCGAGCCCTGCTTTCCCTGAGCGGCGCTCAGCTCTTCTTCGCGGCAGCCTTCTTGGTTGTCTTGGCCGGAGACTTCTTCGCGCTGGCCTTCGCAGTTGTCTTGGCCGCAGACTTCGTCGCCGTCGACTTCGCGGCCGTCTTGGCCGGCGAAGTCTTGGCGGCCGCCTTCTTCGTCGTCGCCGTCTTCGCTGAGGACCTCGTGGCGGGAGCCTTGGCGGTCTTCGCGGCGGTGCTCGCCTTCTTGGCCGAAGACTTCCTCGCCGTGCCGCCCGATGCCGCCTTCTTCGCGGTCCCGCGAGTCGCGCCGCCCCGGCCGCGCAGGCTGACTCCCGACTCCTTCAGCACGTTGTGGACGAAGCCGTACGATCGGCCCGCGTCGTCGGCGATCTTGCGGATGCTCTCCCCACCGGCGTACCGCTTGGCGTACTGGGTTGCCAGCGTCGTTCGCTGGGCCCCACTGATCCGTGAACCCTTAGCCAGTGCCTTGGCCACTGCACCTCCCTGTGTCGAGGTCATCGCGGACTGGATGCGACGACGTACCACTTCAATGATCGACTTCCCATGATCAATGATCAAGGGTTCTGGCGATCTTTGTCGGGTACGGGCTGATCGGTGTTGATCTTCAGGCCAGGGCGACCAGGTCGGCGTACTCGGGACTCCACAGGTCCTCGGTGCCGTCGGGCAGCAGCAGCACCCGGTCCGGGTCCAGCGCATCAACCGCGCCTTCGTCGTGGGTCACCAGCACGATGGCGCCGGTGTAGCGGCGGATGGCGGCCAGCACCTCCGCCCGGGAGGCGGGGTCGAGGTTGTTGGTCGGCTCGTCCAGCAGCAGCAC
>JBKPNA010000357.1:0-7254 GCA_046765695.1 Actinomycetota bacterium
CCGGATCGGTTGGGCCGTGCCCCGCGACATCTCGGTGATATCGATCTTGAGCTCGCTGGACATGGCGGCGATGTGCAACCCACCGTTGACCACAGTGACCGCGCCCGGCACCGAGCTCGGTCGGCTCGGCGTCGAAGCACTGCTGCGCCAGCTGGATGGCGGCCTGCCGATGACGCCTGTGCTGCGCGCCGGTGTGCTCGCCCTCGGCGAGTCGACCGCGAACGCTCGCGTGTGCTGACGCAAGTCCGCTCACCATCACGATCCGGAAAGGACGTCCATGACCCGAACCAGCCAGCGCGCCGGAGGTCCCATCCGACTCACAGCCACCAGTGCCACGGCTCTCCGGCCTTCCACTGCAGCAGAGATCACCGGTGGGCTGTGGGCGGATCGACGGAAGGTCAACCGGGAGGTGAGCATCCCAGGTGGCTGGGACCGGCTGCACCAGGCCGGCAACTTCCACAATCTCGAGCTCGCTGCGGGTCGCAGTACCGGCGAATACGTCAATGACCTGCCGTTCCTGGACAGCGACGTGTACAAGTGGCTGGAGGCGGTTGGCTGGGCGCTCGCTGATCCGGCGCTCGAGTCTTCGCTCGCCGACACGCTGCGCCAGCAGCTTGGCGAGACCGAGCAGCTGCTCCGCGGCGCCCAGCAGCCTGACGGTTACCTCGACTCGCATTTCCAGGTGCGGTTCGCTGGGGAGCGGTTCGTCCAGTTGCAGTGGGGACACGAGCTCTACTGCGCCGGGCACCTGATCCAGGCCGCCGTTGCGCTGCACCGGACCACCGGTGACCCGGGCCTCCTCGAGGTGGCTCGCCGCACGGCGGACCTGATCGTGGACGCTTTCGGTGCCGGGGCTGGCAAGGTCGACGGCGTCTGCGGACACCCGGAGATCGAGACCGCCTTGGTGGAGCTTCATCGGGAGACCGGCGTCGAGTCGTATCTGGAACGAGCCCGCTATTTCGTTGACCGGCGTGGGCACGGACTGCTCGGCGATGGCAGGTTCGGCCGGCACTACTGGCAGGACCACGTCCCCGTCCGCGACGCCGAGTCGGTGGGAGGGCATGCGGTTCGTCAGCTGTACCTGCTTTCCGGCGTCGCCGATGTGTACTCAGAGACTGGCGACGCCACCCTGCTTCCCGCCCTGGAGCGCCTCTGGACCGAGATGGTCGCCACGAAGACCTACCTGACCGGCGGCATTGGGGCGCACCACACCGATGAGGCGTTCGGCGACCCGTATGAGCTGCCCAACGAGCGAAGCTACTGCGAAACCTGCGCGGCCATCGCCTCGATCATGTTCTGCTGGCGCATGTTGATGATCACGGGTGAGGCCAAGTACGCCGACCTGATCGAGCGCACCCTCTACAACGGGTTCCTGGCCGGCCTTTCACTGGACGGCCAGCGCTACATTTACGCCAACCCGCTGCAGGTACGGGAGGGCCACCTAGGTCGCGGCGATGATCACGACTACCACCGCGTCGAGTGGTTCCATTGCGCCTGCTGCCCGCCGAACGTGATGCGGACGCTGGCGTCACTGGAGCACTATGTGGCGCTCGGCGGTGATGGCCGGGTCGTGTTGCACCAGTACATGACCGGTCGGTACGCCGCTGCGGTCGCCGGGGGTGAGGTCTGGATGGAGGTCAGGACCGGCTATCCGTGGGATGGCCGGGTCACCATTCGATTGGCCGAAGTGGCGTCGAGTCGGTGGGACCTTGCGCTGCGGGTGCCGCAGTGGGCTGAGCAACCGATATTGACCGTCAACGGCACCGCAGTGGATTCCGCACCCGCGAACGGCTGGTGGGTGCTGTCCCGGCAGTGGAACGACGGTGACGAAGTGGTACTGGTGCTACCGATGGAGCCACGTTTCACTACGGCTGACCCGCGGGTGGATGCGGATCGCGGCGCCGTCGCAGTCGAGTACGGGCCGCTGGTGTACTGCCTCGAGGCCGTCGACAATCCCGGGCACCGGCTGGACGACATCACCGTCGACACGGCCTTTGCACCGGAAGTGGCCGCCATTGAGGGGATTCTGGGGGACGCCGTGACCATCCGGACCGCGGGCCGCGTCCGGCCTCGGACTGGCACCTCCTGGTGGCCCTACCGCCTTGCGAATGCGCCAGAAAGGAAAGAGGTAGGGGAGTCGGTCACGCTCACCGCCGTGCCCTACTACACCTGGGGGAACCGGGGGTCAGGGGCAATGCGCATCTGGGTGCCCATGGCGCAGGAGGCTGAAGCAGGACCTGCGGTTTAGCTGTCGACTGTCTCGAGCATCCGCCGGCGGGCCGACCAGAACAGGGCAGAGGCCAGGCCGGTGGTGCCGACAATGATCGCGGCCAGTGGCACTGCGGTGCCGTTCTCCAGCGCCCCGACCAGCGGCGCGATGGATCCCCCGATCATGAACTGGACGGCACCGAGGACCGCGGCTGCGGTACCCGCGACATCCCCGTGCCGGCTGAGTGCGATGACAGGAGCGTTCGGGTTGCACACGCCGGCCGCGGCCATCACGAGGAACATCGGCAGCATGAAGCCCAGCAGGCCGCCGACGTCGGCCAGCGCGGTGACCAGCATGGTGACGGCGCCGGTCAGTGCGACGAGCACGCCCACCGACAGCACGCGGACCGGACCGAACCGGCCGACCAGCACCGGGTTCAGCTGGGTCATCAGGATCATGCCCAGTGCATTCGTGCTGAACACCACGCCGAACGCCTGTGGCGACAGGCCGTAGCGGCCCTGCAGCAGGAACGGCGCGCCCGCGATGTAGGCGAACAGCGTGGCGAACATCAGGCCCGCGACAGCCACCATGACCAGGAACATGGGGTCGGTCAAAAGCCGGCCGTAGGCCCGCAGCGATCCAGGCACGGAGGCCGGTTGCCGCCGAACGGGCGGCAAGGTCTCCGGCAGCGCCCGCCAGGCCAGTACCCAGAGGCCGACTGCCGCCAGCGCGAGAACGACGAAGATGCCGCGCCAGGACGTGACGTTCAGCAGCGCGCTGCCCAGCGACGGCGCCAGGATCGGCGCCACGCCGAGCACCAGGATCAGCCGCGACAACAGCTGGGCGGCCCGGATTCCGGTGAACAGGTCCCGCACCACGGCCATGACCACCACGGCGACTGCGGCACCGGACAGCCCCTGCAGCGTACGCGTCGCAGTCAGCAGGCCGATCGACGGCGCCACCGCGCACAGCAGCGACATCACACCGTGGCTGGCAAGCCCGATCAGCAGTGGGCGTCGCCGCCCGAACGCGTCCGACAACGGGCCGATGATCAGCTGGCCGAAGCCGAGGCCGACCAGGAGGCCGGTGATGGTCAGCTGGGCCTGGGAGTCGGACGCCTTCATTTCGGCGCTCAGCTGGGGGAGTGCGGGCAGGTAGGTGTCGATGGTGAGCGGCCCGATGGCCATCAGCGCGCCAAGCACGATCACGAGTTGGACGTAGCGCCGGCCCACGAGGGTCGAGGCCAGGGACGCCCCGATAGGGATGGGCGTTGTTTCCAGGGCCGGATCGGCCACGGATGTCATAGAGATTTCCTCTGCAGAATCGCTTCGGTGACTCACGACACTGTGGCCACGATCAGAAAGGCATGGCCGCCGGATTCTTCAGCGGCAGGGCTTACTTTCGGCAACTATGCATACCCGCCGATTCATTCCCGGACGCCGTGCACTTTCTTCGCGGCCTCCTTGGGGAAGAATTGACACTCGCGAGCCGTCGCAGCACACCCGCGCCAAGCACATGACGGAGGAGATATGGCCGGACTGCCCTCACCGTCAGGCACTGAACCGCACGCTCGAAACAGCCTGGCCGGGCACCTGAACCGACTACGCGCCGGGGTGCTTGGGGCCAACGACGGCATCGTGTCCGTCGCTGCGCTCGCAGTAGGCGTTGCCGGCGCGACTTCCAGCACGAGGACGATCCTGACCGCCGGCCTGGCTGCGCTCGTCGGTGGTGCGATCTCCATGGCCCTCGGCGAGTACGTCTCGGTGAGCAGTCAGCGGGACAGCGAACGGGCGCTGATCGCCCAGG
This sequence comes from Actinomycetota bacterium, assembly GCA_046765695.1. Classification (GTDB taxonomy): domain Bacteria; phylum Actinomycetota; class Actinomycetes; order Propionibacteriales; family Propionibacteriaceae; genus Microlunatus. The sequence continues at coordinate 4,016 of JBKPNA010000357.1, forward strand.
AGAGGGCCGAGCTGAAGGCCGATCCTGTGGAGGAGCTGCGGGAACTTGCCGACCTGTATCAGGCGCGCGGGCTCAGTTCGGAGACGGCCCGCAAAGTCGCCGAGGAACTGACCGAGCACGACGTGCTTCAGGCACACCTGGAAGCCGAGCTGGGCATCAACGAGGCGGACGTCGTCAGCCCCTGGCATGCGGCAGCTGCGTCGGCCCTGGCCTTCACCATTGGGGGGCTGCTGCCGCTGCTCACCGTGCTGCTCATTCCTGCTCCCCTCAAGGTCCCGCTGACCTTCGTGATCGTGCTGCTCGCCCTCGCCCTCACGGGGGCCGCCGGTGCGCGCCTCGGTGGCAGTCCCGCCGGCCGGGCGTCACTGCGGGTCGTCCTGGGTGGCGCACTCGCGCTGGCGACCACGTTCGGGATCGGGTCCGTGCTCGGGGGCCCCACCGGCTGAGTCCCGGTAGGCCGCCTCATAGGGTGGGGCAAGCGTTCATCACGGGCGCGAACCGCGGAGGTGAGATCGATCAAGGCCGACCCTGGTTCCCAACAACGCCTGCTGGATCTGCAAGCCGTGGACTCGGCACTGGCTCAGCTCCAGCATCGGCGCCGGACCCTCCCAGAACACGCCGAACTTGCCCGACTGCGGGCGGAGCAGCAGTCGATCGGATCCGATCTGGTTGCTGCCGACACCGCCGTTGGCGATCTGGAGCTGGAGCAGACCAAGGCTGAGTCGGACCTGGAGCCGGTTCGCGAGCGCCTTCTCCGCAACGAGCGGCGGATCGCCGACGGCTCGATACCGGACGCGAAGGCGCTGGCATCGCTGGTGGCCGAGGTCGACCACTTGAAGAAACGCATCGGTGACCTGGAGGATGCCGAGCTCGAGGTGATGGAGCTGCTGGAGTCGGCGATCGGCACGCGGCAGCGGCTGGGTACCCGCGCCGCCGAGCTGGAGGACGCCGTGGCGCAGACCACGGTCCGGCGCGACGACCAGTTGGCTGCGCTGGATGCTGAGATTGCGCGGCGGCGCGCCGAGCGGGCTGAGATCGCACCGCAGATCGACCCGGCGCTGCTCAGCCTCTACGACAAGGTCGCGGCCAGCCACGGCGGCGTGGGGGCGGCCGAACTGCGGGCTCGGCGCTGCACCGGCTGCCAGCTGGAAGTGAACGCAGCCGACCTCGGTACGTTCGCTGCGGCGGCCGACGACGAGGTGCTGCGCTGCGAGGAGTGCAGCCGCATCCTGGTCCGGACTGCCCGGTCCGGGCTGTGAGGGAGACCCGGTCCGGCTAGTCTCGCGCTGTGCCTGCGCGCAAGGTCGGCCTGCCGGACGAGCTCCCTGCTGACCTGGCCGCCGGGTTGGCAGCCATCCGGACCCGCCTCGAGGTGCCCGAGTCCTTCCCTGAAGATGTGCTGACCGCGGCCGAGAAGGCAGCGGCCGACCCTCGACTACCGGACCGGGACCGGACCGACATCGAGCTGCTCACCATCGATCCGGAAGGATCGCAGGACCTGGACCAGGCGCTGCACATCGGCCGCGATGGGGACGGTTTTCTCATTTCGTACGCGATCGCCGACGTCGCGGCCTTCGTACGCGCCGGAGACCCGGTCGACGTGGAGGCACACCGGCGGGGAATGACCCTGTACGCACCCGATCACCGGACACCGCTGCACCCTCCGGTGCTGAGCGAAGGTGCGACCAGCCTGCTGCCCGGCCAGGTTCGGCCGGCGCTGCTGTGGACCATCCGGCTGAACGCTCGGGGCAGGCTGACAGGCGCGGAGGTCGAACGGGCCCTGGTACGCAGTCGCGCGCAACTCAGCTATGCCGAAGCGCAGGCTGAGATCGACGGAGGGTCGCCGCGCGAGACCCTGGCGCTGCTGGGGCTGGTCGGACCCTGGCGGGAGCAGCGCGAGGCCGACCGGGGCGGCGCCAGCCTGCAGATGGCGGAGCAGGAGATCGTTCGGGAGCCGGCTGCCGACGGTGACCCGGGCTGGCGGCTCGCCTACCGTGCGCCGCTGCCCGTAGAGGGCTGGAACGCGCAGATCTCACTGCTCACCGGGATGGCTGCGGCCGACATGATGCTGTACGGCCAGGTCGGCGTGCTGCGCACCATGCCGCCCGCGGATCCGGCTGCGCTCCGTCGCCTCCGGCACACGGCGAAGGCACTCGGCGTCGGATGGCCCGAGGACCTGGCCTATCCGGACTTTCTTCGCACCCTCGACCCGCAGCAGCCGCGGGATGCCGCCATGCTCAACGCGTGCACGGCGCTGTTCCGCGGGGCGGCGTACTGCGCCTTCAGCGGAGGGATTCCCAACAACGTCGAGCATGCTGCGCTGGCAATCGAGTACGCCCACGTCACAGCACCGCTCCGTCGGCTGGTGGACCGCTATGCGGGCGAGATCTGTGTCGCGCTGTGCGGTGATCAGCCGGTGCCCGACTGGGTGCTCCGGGCGCTGGACGGGCTGCCCGAGGAGATGGCGAGCGCCGAACGACGGGCCAAGAAGTACGAGCGGGCCGTCATCGACCTGGTGGAGGTGTTTCTGCTCCAGGGACGAGTGGGGGAGGAGTTCACCGGCACGGTGATCGACGTGGACCGGGATCGCCGGCATGGCACGGTGATGCTCGGGGAGCCGGCAGTGGAGGCCAGCGTGACCGGGCCGCATCTGCCGCTCGGTGAGCAGGTCCGCGTCCGATTGGTCAGTGCCGACTTCTCCAACGGCTCCGTGGGGTTCGAGCTGGCCAAGTCACCGTCCTGGCGGCCGAGCCCGCTGCAGGTCTAGCCTCGAATCAGCGCGGGGGCTGGTCGGCGAGACGGGACGAGGCGTGCGTTTTCGATCACCATCGGGCGGTGGCATCCAGGTGTTCGCCGTGGCCGGGACCAACACGGTGTCCTTCGGGATCGACGTCGGCGAAGCCGCCCGGACCGGGCTGCTCGGGTTCGCCGTGGAGCGGATCGATCCGGCGAAGAATGAGCGCTACTACGTGCACGGCTTCAAGGTCTTTCCCTCGATCATCCCGCAGCCGGACCAGAACACCTACGTCAGCACGTACGACCACCCGATCCAGAGCCTGGTCTGGGACGACTTCACCGCCGAGCCGGGGCACAGCTACAGCTACGTCTTCCACCCCCTGGCCGGTGCGCCGAAGAACCTCGACCGATCACGAGAGCCGGTCTCCATCGACGTGCGGACCGAGCCTCTCTACGGCCAGGTGCATGACGTGTTCTTCAATCGGGGGATCGCCTCCAGCCAG
>JBKPNA010000358.1:0-8952 GCA_046765695.1 Actinomycetota bacterium
GTCTGGTCCCGGGCCCAGTCGAACCGGTAGTTCTCACACGTGACAGGGTCGGTGCGAACGGAGTCGCCGAGCCGCTCGACCAGCTCTGCAATCGCGGCATCCATGAGTTCACGTTAGGCGGTCTGAGCTAGTGCTCACAGCGTCGGGGTCGTACGCAGCCGAGCGCCGCAGGGTCTTGAACAGCATGATCTTCTGGCCGGGCCCGGGTTCTCGTTCGAGCGCCGTCACCGGCCTGATCTCGACCTGCGGCGGCACGGCACCCGTTGTCTCGATGGCCCCCTTGAGCGATCGACGGAGCCGCTCGAGCAGCTCGGCCGGCGCGCCGGGATCCAGTACGACTCGAGCCTGAAGCACGGGCGGGTCCTAGACGAACTGGTACTGATGTACCTCGGGGCTGGACGTGAAAGCCGCGCCCAACGTGGAGGGATGCACGGCGACCTGCCCGCCGTTACGCGTGGGCAGGTACAGGGTCTCGGCTCTGCGGCCGTCGATCGCGGAGATCCGTCGGTAGGGACGGCCGGCCGGGTTGTCGCCGGCAGCCAGCGTGATCGCGTCGTCGATCTCGTAGCGGATCAGTGGCTGCGCGAAGTTGACCAGGTTCGTGATCAGGATCTTGGTGCCAGGTATGCCGGCTGGGACTGGATTGTTCTGCTCATCGACCACCTCAACCACCACCAGGTCCTCGTCGATCTCCAGCTCCGGGTACTCCGGTGTGCTGGACGCGATGATCGGGCTCTCGGTGGCCGCGTAGATGCTCACCGGCTCGAAGCCCCACGCGGCCCGGATCCGGCTGCGCAGGTTCGCCGGAAGCGGCTCGGCTCCGAATCCTGCGGCCTTGGGCGAGATGTGCAGCCTGCCGGCAAGCTGCTCGTCGGCCAGCCGGCCGGCCACCGAGGGATAACCGAGCAGGACGTCGGGCTGGTAGGCGTTGAGAGCGTCAACCAGCTCAGGCAGGGGAGTAGCGGCCGACAGCTCGGGCGGGGGAGGAACGCCCTGCAATCGAGCCGCCTGAGCCTGCGCCTCAGCCAGCGGGCCGAACAGCTGCCTGGTCAGGTGCGACCGGCTCGGAGTGCCGATCCCGACCGTCCGGGACTGCGGCCCGAAGCCGGCTCGGGTCCCGGAGCGCAAGCTGCCTGCGATCCACATCGCGGCCTCGTCTTCGGTGATGGCGAAGATGCCCCGCCGGCCGGTGGTGCCGGAGGTGGTCAGCACTCGGTATTCGCCCAGGAAGGACCGGGCTGGGTCTGTGCCCGCGAGGTGCCCTTCCAGGTCGGCTCGGCGCAGCCGCGGGTCGGTCACGACGTCGTCGAAGCTGTCCATCAGGCGGGACTTGGATAGTGTCGGCAGATCGGTCAGTGGCCGATCGGCGGCCCTCGGGCCCAAAGTGTTGCGGTAATAGGCCGAGTGGCTGACGGCGTAATCGAGAAGCGCGCGCAGCCGTACGGCTTGGTAGGCCAGGAGTTGGTCACGTGACCAGCCGTCGTGGGTCTGAAGTTTGCTCAGCAACTCCCGGACTTGTCGCAGTAGAGGATCGCTCGGTGCGGCCGTGCTGGTTCTCGGTTTCGACATCTCGGATACTCATTTCAAGCAACGGACCATATTCTAGACAACAGCATGTCTAATGAAGTAGGTTCAGGTCAAGATGGAATCCGAGACAGCTAAACGGCCCTACCGGCAACGGCTGCGTGCCGAGTCGTCGGCCTCGACCAGGCGACGAATCATCGAAGCGGCGCGGCAGGTGCTGACCTCACGGCCGTTCCGCGGGTTCAACATCTCCGAGGTCGCCGATCTGGCGAGGGTCGTCCGCTCGACGATCTACACGGTCTTCGGTTCTCGCGAAGGACTCCTCCGGGCGGTGGCCCAGGACATGACCGAGCGCGGTGGCTGGCAGCGGATGCGCGAAGCGTTCCGTGATCCCGATGCATGGCGAGCGATCTCGCGCAACATCGAGGAGGGGACCACGATGATCGCATCCGAGCACTCGGTGGCACTGGCCATCACGGTCCTGGCGGCGGTCGACCCCGACGCAGCGGTGGTTGCGGCCGAGATGGATGAGTTGCGGCTCCGGGGACTGCGCAGTCTGGCGGAGCGTCTGGAGCAGCAGGGGTATCTGCGACCGGAGTTGAGCCAGCAGGTGGCGGTCAACATTCTCTGGGTGCTGACCAGCTGGAACACGTTCGATCAGCTTTACGGCGGCCGCCACCTGAATGAGGCTGAGGTGGCCGACCACCTCGTCACCATGGCGCGGCTGACACTGTGCCGCCCGGAAGGTCAAGAAACGTAAGGAGCGCCAGCTATGAGCGTCGTCACGATCACCGACGCGCCGTTGTCGATCGAGGAGCTCGTGGCGGTCGCCGACGGGGCACCGGTGGAGCTCGCGGAGGCCGCGCGAGCCAGGATCGAGGCCAGCCGCGCTGTCGTCGATCTGGCGATGGCTAGCGGCGATGCCATCTACGGGGTGACCACCCACGTGGGGCACGGCAAGGACGTACGCCTGTCGGAAGACGAGCTGCATCGGCAACAGGAGACGCTCCTGATGACCCACGCCGGCGGGGTCGGTCCGCCCCTTGCTCCCAGAAAGGTGCGGGCAGCCCTCGTCGCCCGCCTCAACGGCATCGCTCGCGGAGGTTCCGGCGCCAGCATGGCTGCGGCGGATGCGCTGGCGAGCATGTTGAACGCCAGCGTCCATCCGGTGATACCGGAAGCCGGGTCAGTCGGAGCCGGCGACCTCGGGCAGATGGCCAGCATGGCGCAGGTGGCGATCGGCTGGGGCCGAGCCGAGTACCGCGGTGAGATCATGCCGGCTGGGGAGGCGCTGCGCCGTGCAGGCATTAGGCCGCTGAGGCTGGAGCCGAAGGACGGGCTGGCGCTGCTGTCGGCAAACAGCGTCTCAGTCGGTCAAGGAGGACTGGTCGCTCATCGCGCCATGCGGATCGCCATGGTCGCCGACATCTGCGTCGCCCTCTCGATGGAGGCGACCGGCGGCAACCCGTCGATCGTCCACCCGGCGGTGGCCCTTGCCAAGCCGGTTCCCGGCCAGGCGGCCGCCGCGGACCACATCCGGAGCCTGCTGGCGGGCAGCCAGCTGGTGGAGCCAGGCGGTGCCCGCTCGGTGCAGGATCCGCTGTCGTTCCGCGTCGCCCCTCAGGTCCACGGCGCACTCCGCGAGTACCTGGACACTGCGCGTCGTGCGGTCGAGATCGAGCTGAACTCCGCCAGTGACAACCCGCTGGTGTCGGTGGCCGACCAAGCCCTGATCAGCAACGGCAACTTCCACCCCATGGTGTTCGCCATCGCCTTCGATGCCCTGCGGGTCGCCCTGGCCCACGTCGGTCAGCTGAGCGAGCGCCGGATGAGCCATCTGTGGGACGCAGCCTTCCAGGCCATGGCCGCCGCCCAACCTTCGGAGACCGCTCCGCCGCGCTACGGGCTGAACCTGCGCTATCCCGCCGCGGCGGTGTTCAGCGAGCTGAAACAGCTCGCCGCCCCGGCGACCCTCGACGCCCCGCCGCTGGACATCGGAGTCGAGGACCACGCGACCAGCGCACCGTTGAGTGTGCGCAAGACCGAGGCGGCCCTGACCTTGCTGGAAGACCTGTTGACCATCGAGTTGCTGCTGGCCGGCGATGTTCTCGCCGAGTTCACCGAAGAGCCACGAATGGGCGAGGGCACGAGCCATGCCCTGAAGCTGGTCTTGGAAGCCGTCGCGACCGCCGAGCCGTTCCCGGCGAGTGTCCAACAGGCGTTGCGGGGCCGGCTGCCTGACCTCACCCAAGATCCTCAGCGGTGACCAGCCAGGCCTCCTCGAGCTCGATCTGCCGGCTGGTTGCCTCGTCCAGATCCGCCTGCAGGGCGGCGAGCCGGGGGTAGTCCGCGGCAGCATCCGCCATCTCGCCGTGCAGCCCGGCAATCCGCGACGCGACGGTCGCCAGCTGGGACTCGATCCGGGCTAGGTCCTTGCGGGCGCGCCGGACCGTGGCGGCCTCGGTCCGGGCCGGGTCGGCGCGGCCGGCCGGCATCGAGTCCGGCTCGACCGGTCCACGCAGTTCGGTCAGATACTGCTCGACGCCGCCCGGCAGCAGGACGCAGGAGCCGTCGCCGGGCAGCGCGTACGTCACGTCGCAGGTGCGTTCCAGGAAGTACCGGTCGTGGGTCACCACGAGCAACGTGCCGGGCCAGGAGTCGAGGTAGTCCTCGATCACCGTCAATGTATCGATGTCCAGGTCGTTGGTCGGCTCGTCCAGCAACAGCACGTTGGGCTCCGACAGCAGCAGCCGGAGGAATTGCAGCCGGCGCCGTTCACCGCCGGAGAGGTCGTCCACCCTGGTGGTCAGCCGATCACCGGTGAATCCGAAGTCCTCCAGCAGTGAGCCCGCGCTGGCCTCCCGTCCGGTGGCGAGCCGGGTATGCCGGCGCACCTGCTCGACCGAATCCAGCACCCGGTCCTGGCCGCTCAGCTCGGCCACCGTCTGACTGAGGTAGCCGATCTCGACGGTCCGGCCCCGCTTGATCGTGCCCGAGTCCGGCTGCAGTTCACCGCCCAGCAGCCGCAGCAGGCTCGTCTTGCCCGAGCCGTTCGCGCCGATCAGCCCGATCCGCATCCCTGGCCCGATGGACCAGCTCACGTCACGGATCAGCGCCCGCGGCGGCCGGCTCGGCACCGACAGGCTGACCTGCCGCAGGTCGAAGACGTCCTTGCCCAGCCGGCGGGTGGCCAGCTGTTCCAGCTCCAGCCGGTCCCGCGGGGGCGGCTCGTCGGCGATCAGTGCGCTGGCCGCGTCCATCCGGAACCTGGGCTTGGACGTACGCGCCGGCGGTCCCCGGCGTAGCCAGGCCAGCTCCTTGCGCAGCAGGTTGCGTCGTCGAGCCGCCATCCCGGCCGCCTGCCGGGCCCGTTCCGCGCGTGCCAGCACGTACGCCGAGTAGCCGCCGTCGTACGCATCGACCGCCGCGTCGTGGACCTCCCAGATCCGGGTGCAGATGGCATCCAGGAACCACCGGTCGTGGCTGACCACGAGCAGTGCCTGGCCGCTGTCCTGCCGAATGCGCAGCTGCTCGGCCAGCCAGGCGACCGCATCGACGTCGAGATGGTTCGTCGGCTCGTCGAGCACCAGCACGTCGTGGTCGGCCAGCAGCAGCTCGGCCAGCCCCACCCGCCGTCGCTCGCCACCGCTCAGGGTGGACAGCTGAGCGTCCAGGTCGACCCCGGCCAGGAGGTGATCAACTACCAGGCGGGTTGCTTTCTGCGCGGCCCAGACATGGTCGGGTTGGCCGCCGACGATCACGGTCCGGACCGTCGCTGCGGAGTTCGGGTCCTCGTCGGTCTGTCGCAGGTAGCCGATCGAGGTCGAGGCGCTCCGGGTGACCCTGCCGGAGTCCGGTTGCGAGATCCCGGTCAGCAGCTGCAGCAGGGTGGTCTTGCCGTCCCCGTTGCGGCCGACCACGCCGACCACCTCACCGCTGCCCAGTCCGAGGCTGACCGAGTCCAGCAGAGTCCGGGTGCCGAAGGCGATGCTGATGCGCTCGGCATTGACCAGATTGACCATGGCTGAGTTGGGTACCTGCGTCCTGCCCACCGACGGGTCGGCGGCACCGGTTCAGCGGCCGCGCATCGCCTGCCGGGCGCCCTTGACCTGGCGCGGATTGGTGGGCATCGGACCCTTGGGTACCGGAATGGTGGGCCGGACCGCATCCAGCGCCCGGAGCCGCTGCTTGATGTCGGTCACCTGGTTGGGCTGCAGCACCTTGGGCAGCTTGCGGATGTGGTCGGCGAGCTTGTCCAGCGGCACCTGCCCTGGTTTGTCGCCCATCAGCACAGTGGTCACCGGCACCCCGTACGCCACCCGTTCGTGCTTCCTGACTTCGCTGGCCAGCAGCTGCTTGACGCGTCCCGGCTCTCCTTCGCCGATCAGCACCAGGCCGCCCGGCCCAAGGGTGCGGTGGACGACATCCCGGCTCTTGTTGGCCGCTATCACAGGGGTGGACACCCACCGTTTGGGCAGCATCTGCAGCGCCACCTCGGCCGACCCGGCCTGTCCGGCGTAGCGCTTGTAGGTGGCCCGCTTGGCCCGGCGGACCAGCACCACCATGGGCAGCAGGATGGCAATCCCCAGACCGACCAGAGTGAAGTTGAACACCTGATCGGTCAGCAGCCCGGCGGTGACGGCGGCCGCCAACGGAATCAGGAACGCCGCGAGCAGCAGGTAGGGCAGCGCCTTGTCGTACTCGTGGGTGACCTGGTACGCGCGGCGGATCTGGCGCATCCGGCCCATGTCGGCCGGGTCGTCACTGGCCTTCTTCCGGGCCTTCTCCGCCCGCTTCGCCGCCTTGGCCGCGGCCTTGGCGTCCTTGGGGCTCAGCCCGCTGCCCGGTTTCCTCGACTCAGCCATCGCTGTCTCCTCCCGGCGCGACGAGATCGAGATCAAGCTTGTCCCGGTTGGCCATGGCCTGCCGGTACAGCCGCCCGGCACGGTAGGAGGACCGGACCAGGGGACCACTGAGCACGCCGGCGAAGCCCAGCGCCTCGGCCTCGCTCGCCAGCTCGACGAACTCCTCCGGTCGGACCCAGCGGTCGATCGGGTGGTGCCGTGGCGACGGGCGAAGGTACTGGGTGATGGTCAGGATCTCGGCGCCGGCGTCGTGCAGGTCCCGCATCGCGGCCGAGATTTCCGCGCGGGTCTCACCCATGCCGAGGATCAGATTGGACTTGGTGACCAGCCCGGCGGCTCGGGAGGCCCGCAACACATCGAGGGAGCGCTCGTAACGGAAGCCCGGCCGGATCCGCCGGAAGATCCGGGGCACCGTCTCCAGGTTGTGCGCGAAGACCTCCGGTGCGGCGGCGAAGAGCTGGCCGAGCAGATCGAGGTTTCCGGAGAAGTCCGGCGCGAGCATCTCCACGCCCGTACCGGGGTTCAGCCGGTGGATCTGCCGGATGGTCTCGGCGTAGAGCCAGGCGCCCTCGTCGGCTAGGTCGTCGCGGCAGACACCGGTGACCGTGGCGTACCGCAGCTGCATCTTCTGCACGGACTCCGCGACCCGGAGCGGCTCACCGGTGTCCAGCTCGGCCGGCTTGCCGGTGTCGATCTGGCAGAAGTCACAGCGCCGGGTGCACTGGTCGCCGCCGATCAGGAAGGTTGCCTCTCGGTCCTCCCAGCACTCGAAGATGTTGGGGCAGCCGGCCTCCTGGCAGACGGTGTGCAGCTCCTCGGTGCGGACCAGCTGCTGCAGCGCGCGGTACTCCGGCCCCATCCGCGCAGTGGTCTTGATCCAGGATGGTTTCTTCTCGATCGGCACGCTCGCGTTGCGGACTTCCAGGCGCAGCAGCTTGCGGCCCTCCGGCGCGATGGTCACCGGGTCAGCCTACCTGGGAGAGCCGCGTCCCCTCGGATGCCCAAGTGTTCGGCAACACGACACCACCTTGCACCGTTTTGGGCCGACGCTGCACCCGCTGCAGAGGGTGCAGGTCCGGCAAAAGGGTGCAAGGCGAGAACCCGTCGGCTCCGAGAAACCAGGAAAGTCAGCTCACATCACGGCGGCGGAAGATCAGCGCCGACCCGATCACGATGACGGCAAGCAGTACCGCCCAGAAGACGAGACCGTGGGTGAGGCCGACCGTACGCTCCGCGTAGTCGACGTTGAAGCCCTCGGGGCCGACCGAACGGATCGGGATGTAGTACTGGTATCCCCGGTTCACGATGGCAGCCAGGTTGCCCTCGGGCGTCCACGGGGTGAGCCGCTGCGCCCACGCGATTTCACCCAGGATCGCGTTGCGGACGAACCAGACGAACAGATACCCGAGAAGCACTCCGATTGCGGCGGCGGTGTGCCGGCCCACCAGACCGAGGCAGAAGCCGACCACGGCGAGCGCCACGCCGACGAGCACGCCGCGACCAAGCATCCAGCCGAAGCCGCCGAGCTTGGTGACGGGGATGTCGTACAGCCGCGCCAACAGCACCGCGCCGCTCAGCGTCACGCCTATGGCGGCCGCGCTGGCCAGGGCGGTGAACGCGACGACGGTGAGCAGCTTGGACAGGAACACCTGACCGCGGCGCGGGATGAAGGTGAGCCAGTTGGCCAGGGACCCGGTGCTGAACTCCGCGCCGATGAAGCTGCCGGCGACCATCAGCGCGGCCAGAGCCACCAGATAGATGGCGACCTGCAACGCCTCCTTCGTGACCTCCTCGAACGGCGGGACGAAGGTGAACTCGTTGGGCTGCGGCTCGGGATAGCGGCAGTCGGGAGGACTCCCGTCCTCGTTGCAGGCTTGCTCGTTGGTCTGCCACTCCTGGTGGGCCTGCTCGTACGACTGCTGCGCCGCCGCCCTGTCGGCTGCCGTCGGCGGCCGCAACTGGGCGTTGACCGCCAGCTGGAACCCCGCCAGCGCCAGCACCACGAGCACCGTCGCGATCAACGTGAACCGGCGGCTCAGCAGCCGGCCGGTCTCGGCACCGAGCAGCCGGATCAGCAAAGGTGTCCTCGGTGGGCTGTCGTAGATCTCCCCGTAGGTGTCGACGGTTGTCGCGGAAGCGGCCATCACTGCCCGTTCTCGCGCCGGGCCCGCCCACGACGTGTCGTCGGCGTGGCGCCGAGATGATCGTCGGCGGTCAGCTCGAGGAACACCGACTCCAGGTCCCGACGTACGGGTACCAGCTCCTCGACGTACAGGCCACGGTCGGCCAGTACCCGGGTGATCGTCGCGAGGTCGAGCTGCCCGTTGGGCGTCCCGACGTTGAGCGAACGCCCGTCGGGCGACACCAGGAACCCGGCCGCACTGAGGATGGCCGCCGCCTGGGCCGGATCGGAGATGCCGACCCGGGCGTAGTGTCCACCGGCCGCGTCGAGGATCTCGGCCACCGTGCCGTCGGCCAGCAGCCGACCCCGGCCGATGATGGTGACGGTGTCCGCCACCTGCTGCACCTCGCTGAGGATGTGGCTGGAGACCAGCACCGTCTT
>JBKPNA010000359.1:0-7403 GCA_046765695.1 Actinomycetota bacterium
ACAAGGAGACCTTCGCGAAGTCGCAGTCGATCGAGTAGAAATTGCGGCCGGGCCCGGCACCAACCGGGCCCGGCCGATTTCTTTCTAGTTCTTCCCCACATCGGCCTCCAATCGTCACACTCTTCCTAGCTCCGACCAGTCAGAAAGGTAGGTCACGATGGCTACAGCCTCGCTGGTGATGGGAGGAACACAACGCAAATCACGGGTCCGGCTCGGCCCCCTGGTCGAGCGAGTACTCGGCTGGGTCGTTCTCGGCCTGATCGTCGTCTGGTTCATCGCGAACCTCGTCGCCGACCCAAATCGATTCCTCGGCTCGGCGCTCGTCGGTATCCAGAACGGCATGCTCTATGCCCTGGTCGCGCTCGGCTACACGATGGTGTACGGCATCATCGAGCTGATCAACTTCGCCCACGGCGACCTGTTCATGCTCGCCACCATCGTGGCTTCCGCGCTGATGGTGACCGTGATGGGCGTCGGACAGCTGAGCGCGATCAGCATCCTGCCACTGATCGTGGCGCTGGTGGTCTGTATGGCGTTCGGCGCCCTGGTCAACATGGGAGCGGAGCGCTTCGCCTACCGCCGGCTCCGGTCGGCACCCAAGCTGGCGCCGTTGATGACTGCTGTCGGGCTGAGCTTCGTGTTCCGCGGCATCGCCCAGCAGGACTACATCAACGGCTCGGCCCAGAAGAACTGGCCGGTGATCTGGGGCGGCCCCCAGGTGGAAGGCGTCTTCATCTACAAGCTGCTGATGGTGTTCCTCGTCACGGCTCCGCTGTTGCTGATCATGACCTACATCGTGTCCAAAACCAGAACCGGAAAGGCGATGCGGGCGGTCGCTCAGGACCAGGACGGCGCCCGGCTGATGGGCATCAACGTGAACGGCACGATCTCCTTCACGTTCGGTCTCGGCGGCGCCCTGGCCGGCGCAGCCGGCGTGTTGTACTTCCTCTGCCAGACCCAGACCTACTACGACACCGGCACGCAGCTCGGATTGATCGCCTTCACTGCCGCGGTGCTCGGCGGCATCGGCAACCTGACCGGGGCGGTCGTCGGTGGCCTGGCCATCGGAATCGTCCAGGCGATGAACGAGGGCGGCGCATACGGACTGGGCTCCAACTGGTCCCAGTCGGTGGTCTTCATCATCTTGATCATCGTCATGGTGTTCAAGCCGGAGGGCATCTTCGGCCGGCCCACGACAGAGAAGGTGTAGCCGATGTCGACAGCAACAACGGCGGGTGGTCGGTCGTTCCGGACCACGTGGCAGCACTACAAGTGGCCGATCGGCTACGTCGCCGTGATCCTCTTCCTGTTCTTCCTCTACTACTCGATGCTGCCCAACCTGGTCAAAGCGGTCTCCACGCCGGTCTACCAGTGGCTACCGGTTGCCACGATCAACGAGTGCCTGATGTGGGCGATCATGGCGCTGGGACTGAACGTCGTGGTGGGCTACGCCGGACTGCTCGACCTGGGCTATGTCGCGTTCTGGGCACTGGGCGGCTACACGGCGGGCTGGCTGATGGCCTACCCCTTCAACTGGGTGTGGGACTTCCACCTCTTCTCCCCGGTCCCACCAAGAGCGCCCGGCACGCATATCAACTTCTGGCTGGTTTGCATCATCGCCGGCTGCCTCTGCGCGGTCCTCGGCATACTCATCGGCGCCCCAACTCTGCGGCTTCGCGGTGACTACCTCGCCCTGGTCACGCTGGGCTTCGGCGAGGTCATCACCCAGTTCTTCAGAAACTCCAACAACATTGCCGGAAAGAACGTCGCCGGCGGCGATCCGGGGATCTCCTCGATCGACCCGATCGGCACCGGTCCATTGGGCGCTTCCGGCATCGCGCCGAAGCTGCTCACCAACTCGGCCGCCGGCAACGTCTGGAAGATCCTGGTACTCGGCCTGCTGGTCGGGATCTGCATCTTCGTCTCCCTGCGCATCCGCGAGGGCCGGCTGGGCCGAGCCTGGCTGGCAATCCGGGAAGATGAGCTGGCCGCGAGCATGATGGGGGTCCCGCTGGTCCGCACCAAGCTCCTCGCCTACGCGGTCGGAGCATTCTTCGGTGGCATCGGCGGCGTGGCAAACGCATCCGGCATCACCACCGCGGTCTCGCCGTCCGGCTTCGACTTCGGCAAGTCCGTCCTGGTGCTGTTGATGGTCGTGCTCGGCGGGATGGGCAACGTCTGGGGCGTCACCGTCGGGGCGTTCCTGTTGGCCTGGCTGAACAGTGCGGGCCTGAAGCAGATCGGCGTCCAGATCGACCAGATCTTCGGCACCGACCTTGCCGGCACGCTACCGCGCTACAACTACATCATCCTCGGGCTGCTGCTGGTGTTGATGATGCTGTTCCGACGCGAGGGCCTGATACCCGAGGCCCGCACCCGGGCTCTGATGAATGCGCCGTCCCGGACCGAGGCGGAGTCCCTCGGGGCTGAAAGCATGGAGGTCGAGGCCGAGACGGAGGCAGTGGAGCACGCGGGCGAGGACGACGCGAGGATCCTGGCCTCCGTCGGCGCGGTCTCTCCCGGGCTGGAAGAAACCGCACGGAGAGAAGCTGCACGAGACGAGGAGGAGGAGCCATGAGCGAATCTGTGGCCGACGCCTCCCAGCTCGGCGGCACTCCCAACGTGCCAGAGGACCCTGCCGCCAGTCCGGACGATCGGGGTCCGGTCCGCACCATGGCTGCACCGTCGAGCCGCGACCCGGTGGAGGCCAACGTCCTCTACGCCGACCACATCACCATCCGCTTCGGCGGTCTGGTCGCGGTGGACGACGTCTCGTTCAGCATCCCGCCGAAGTCGGTGGTCAGCCTGATCGGCCCGAACGGCGCCGGGAAGACCACCTTCTTCAACGTGCTGACCGGGCTGTACAAGCCGTCGGAGGGCACGGTCTATCTGAACGGCCAGGACATCACCCCGGTCAAGCCGCACCTGCGGGCGTCGATGGGCCTGGCCCGGACCTTCCAGAACATCCGGCTGTTCAACCTGATGACGGCCGAGGAGAACGTGATGGTGGCGATGCACCCGCACCTGAAGTCGGGTGTGTTCTCCACGATCATCAAGACTCCGCAACAGCGCCGGGAGGAGCGCGAGGGCCGCGACACCGCCCGGGAGCTCCTGGAGTACGTGGGCATCGGCAAGACCGAGGGCGAACTTGCTCGCAACCTCTCCTACGGCGACCAGCGCAGGTTGGAGATCGCGCGCGCCATGGCGTTGCAGCCCAAGGTCTTGCTGCTGGACGAGCCGACGGCCGGCATGAACCCGCAGGAGTCGGCGGCGTTCAACGACTTCGTCTACCGGGTGCGGGACGAGAAGGGCATCTCGGTGCTGCTGATCGAGCACGACATGAGCGTGATCATGAAGATCAGCGAACGGATCACCGTGCTGGACCGCGGAGCCATGATCGCCGAAGGCGGTCCCGACGACATCCGCAACAACCAGACGGTGATCGAGGCCTACCTCGGCAAGACCGGAACCCGGGAAGGCAAGAGGAACAAGCCATGACCGCTGCAACCCAACCCCGCCCGGACACCGGTGCCCGGGGTGAGGGCAAGGACACCATCCT
Organism: Actinomycetota bacterium; assembly: GCA_046765695.1. Taxonomy (GTDB): domain Bacteria; phylum Actinomycetota; class Actinomycetes; order Propionibacteriales; family Propionibacteriaceae; genus Microlunatus. Next base: position 3,560 of record JBKPNA010000359.1, read on the forward strand.
CGAGCTGAAGGATCTCAGCGTCAGCTACGGCAACATCGCGGCCGTTCAGAACCTGAACATGACCGTCTACGCCGGCGAGATCGTGACGCTGATCGGCTCGAACGGTGCCGGCAAGTCGACCACCCTCCGGACGATCTCGGGGCTGCTGAGACCGCGCCATGGTGACGTGGTCTACAAGGGCCAGAAGATCAACGGCATCCCCGGCCACGAGGTCGTCAAGCTGGGCATCTGCCAGTCGCCGGAGGGACGCAAGATCTTCCAGCGGATGACGGTCTCGGAGAACCTGGACCTCGGCGCGTTCGTACGCAAGGACTCAGACCAGATAGCCAAGGACCGGGAACGGGTGCTCGAGCTGTTTCCCCGCCTGCAGGAGCGGATCAACCAGAAGGCAGGGACCCTGTCCGGCGGCGAGCAGCAGATGCTCGCGGTCGGAAGAGCCCTGCTCGGCAACCCCAGCCTGCTGCTGCTCGACGAGCCGTCGATGGGTCTCGCACCGGTCCTGGTGGACCTGATCTTCGACACCATCACGCAGATCCGGGACCAGGGAGTGACCGTGCTGTTGGTGGAGCAGAACGCGCTGGCCGCCCTGGAGATCGCCGACTACGCGTACGTGCTGGAATCCGGCCGCCTCAACATGCAAGGCGACGCCGCCCAGCTGCTCGACGACCCCTCCGTCACGGCTGCATACCTGGGCGGTCACTAGCGCCCTCCATCAAGAATCCCCCGATACCTGACGCAGGTCACTAGGCTTCGAATCAGGCTCCGTCCCGGTGAACGCCGGGGCGACATGAGGCCTGGAACGAGGTGAGCGTGACTGCCGAGGCGCGGAGCATCACTCCCCTGGCGAAGGCGAACCTGCGGGAGCGCGTCCTGCGCGCGCTGCGTGCGGCGATCATCTCCGGTGAGCTGACGCCGGGCGAGGTCTACTCCGCGCCATCGCTGGCCGCGACGTTCGGCGTCTCGGCGACTCCCGTGCGGGAGGCGATGCTCGACCTCGCCAAGGAGAACCTTGTCGCCGTCGTTCCGAACAAGGGCTTCCGGGTGACGGTTGTCGACGAGGAGCAGTTGGACCAGATCACCGCCATCCGACGGCTGCTGGAGCCACCGGTCGTGGCCGAGGTCTCGGACCTGATCCCGGCGGGGGACTTTCCCGCCCTCCGCCGGCTCGCACAGGAGATCGTCGACGGAGCCCGCGCCGGGGACCTCGCCCAGTACACCGAGGCGGACCGCGAGTTCCACCTGCGGCTGCTCGGCTACTCCGGGAACCAGCGGCTGGTCGACCTCGTCGCCGAGCTCCGCGGCCAGACCCGGCTGGTCGGTCTGGCGTCGCTGCTCGACCGTGGGCAGCTGGTTCAGTCCGCGCAGGAGCACCTGGACCTGCTGGATCTGATGGAGCGGCGGGATGCCGCCGCGGTGCAGACCTTCATGAACCGCCACATCAACCACATTCAGGACCTCTGGTCCGGCAAGGCCGCCGGGGCTGTGTCCGATTCCGCAGGACACACCCGGAGCTCCCCGGGCCGTTCCGGCGATCACTGAGCGGGATCGTCGAGGTCGGCCAAGTCGCCGAGCCTGACCGGGACGCAGAGCGGGCGTCGGGCCAGCGGCCGGAGATCCGCAGCGCTCAGCTGCCGCGGGGCGCGAAGAGTGTCCCACCGGGAATGGACATCGTCGCGACCGCCGCTGGCGAGGCAGGCGGCGGCGTAGCCGCACACCCGGCCCTGACACCACCCCATCCCTGGCCGGGCGAGCAGCTTGACGGTGCGCTGGTCGTCGGCGGCCAGCTCGTCGCGCACCTTGCGGATGTCACCGGCCGTCACCTCCTCGCAGCGGCAGACCGTCGTGTCGTCGTCGAGCCATGCCGGCCAGCCGGACGGCACGGGATGGGCGGAATGCATCGCGCGGGCGAAGGCACGGCCGTGGCGGATCGCTGCGGCCAACCGATCCGTATGTCGTGGGTCCGGTGGCCGACCCGCATCCTCCGCCGCGGTCAGGGCCGCCAGCTCGCCCTCCAACAGAGCCAGCCGGGCTCCGCCGACCCCGGTCGCTTCGCCGGCGACGTAGATGCCCGCTCGAGACGTCCGCTGGCGCACGTCCACGGCGGCGACGAGGGAGCCGTCGACGTCGATACGGGTCTCGGCACCGGCTGCGAGGACGAGCTCGAGCGAGGGGGTGAAGCCCCAGCCGAGCCCGATCAGGTCGACGGCCAGCTGCTGCTCGGTGCCGGCAACTGCTCGGCCCTGCGGGTCCACCCGGGCGATGGTGACGGCCTCGACGGCGTTGCCTCCGTGGATCCGCACGATGGCGGTCCGCGGCCGGTACGGGATGCGGTGGCGCAGCAGCGCTGCGGCGTACCCGGCGCCTTCGAGGAGCTTGGTCGGTGCGCCCAGGATGCCGGCCGGATGACGGAGCCAGGACGTCGGCACCCCCGCCTCGCAGATGGAGACCACCTCAACCCCGGCGGCGGCGAGGCCGGTCGCCACCGGAAGCAGGAACGGGCCTGTCCCGCCGATGATCGCGCGGCGGCCCGGGACGACGCCATGGCCCTTGAGCAGCGCCTGAACGCCGCCGGCGGCCATCACACCCGGCAGATCCCACCCGGGCACCGGCAGTTGCCGGTCGTAGCCCCCTGGGCAGAGCACGACCGCGTCGGCCCGGACTGAGCCCGCGGCCGTCGTCGCGTCGTGGACGGCGCCGAGCCGCAATAGGTGCGGTCGGCGCGGACGCGACGCAGGTTCGACGAACCACACCTGCGTGTTCGGCAGGTAGCGGATGCGCCCGTCGCCCTGCAGCTCGTCGAGTTCCGAACGCAGCCGGAGGAAGGTCGGCCAGTCGTGGTGACCGCGATGCTCAGCCCGCTCGGCGGACCGATGACGCCAGTACTGGCCGCCCGGCTGCCCGCCGGCGTCGACCAGCACAACGGACAGGCCAGCACGCGCCGCCGTCGTCGCGGCAGCGAGACCCGCCGGCCCCGCGCCGACCACGACCAGCTGCGACGTGAGACCGGCATTCGCGTCAGTCATCGGTCCGGGTCCTCCTGCTCGCGCCCGGTCGGTCGCTGAAGCTCCTTCGTTGCTTCCTCGCTCGCAAACGGAAGAGCGTTGTTCGCTCGCTCGGGCGCAACGCAGGACCGCGCTCCCTCCCTACCCGACGCTCGCAGGTCCGACCCACTGCGCAGCTCCATGCCGTCGGCGGCCGGCAGCAGGCAAGCACGCTGGTTCGCCAAGCCGTCCACGGTCAGCAGGCAGTCGTAGCAGACGCCGATACCGCAGAAGAGTCCCCGCGGACGCGCCTTGTGCCGGGTGGTCCGCCAGAAGCGCACACCAGCCCTGGTCAGCGCGGCACCCACGCTGTCTCCGACGAACGCGGCAACGGGCCGCCCGTCGAACCTGAGCGTGATCGGCTGGTCCGCGTCCTCAGCCATGGGCCTCCTCGAGCTGGTCGCTCGCGAACCGGTCGGGAGCGAAGGGCTTCAGGTCCAGGTCGGTCGGTTGGCCGGTGAGCGCTTGGGCGAGGAGTTTGCCCGTGCCCACCGACAGACCGATCCCGGCGCCCTCGTGCCCGCCGGCGTGCCACAGCCCGGGAGCACGCCGATCCTCGCCGAGAACGGGAAGGTGGTCCGGGCAGTACGGCCGGAACCCGAGGTAGCTGCGGATGGCCTTGACGCTCCGCAGGATGGGGAACAACGCGACCGCGTGCCGCGCGAGCGCGCTCAGCACCGGCAATGACACGCTGCGGTCGAAGCCCACCCGTTCCCGGGACGAGCCGATCAGGACGGTGCCGCTGGGGGTGCTCTCCACGACGGGTGAGGTCTGCAGATTCGCGTCGGAGCTCAGCACGTTGG
>JBKPNA010000360.1:0-5281 GCA_046765695.1 Actinomycetota bacterium
CCTGGTGAACGTTGCCGGCGGCGACACCGGCCACGGCAGATTCGAGGAGACGAACGACGAGGTGTGGGTCCGCATGCTCGATCTCAATCTGTTTGGCGTGGTCCGGTGTTGCCGAGCAGCCATTGCGCATCTGCGGCGCAGCACAAAGAGTCCGGCAATCGTCAGTATCAGCTCCATCAACGCTCTCACCGCATTGAGCAGCGAGCCGTACTCGTCCGCGAAAGCAGGAATCGGCTCGTTGACGATCAACCTCGCGGCAAGTCTGGCTCCGGACGGCATCCGGGTGAACGCTGTCGCGCCGGCAACCATTCGGACCCGGAACTGGGATCAACAAGAGGGCGGAGCGGATCGGTTTCGCCAGCTCTATCCCCTGGGACGTGTCGGTGAGCCCGACGACGTCGCCGCCGCAGTCGCCTTCCTCGCTTCCACCGATGCAGCCTGGATCACCGGACACACGCTGCCTGTTGACGGGGGATTGTTGACGAATCACCGCGTGGCGTGGATCAGCGCAGCAGAAAGGGGCCCAGGCGCGCCTGAGCCCTGAGATCCGCGGGGCCGGTGACCCGTCCGCCTCCTTCGGCGTGGACACATTCGGGCGGCCTGTCAGGGTTGCTGGCACCGAGGTGTGGCGGGGAGACTTACGCGGTGACCCCGCAGTCCCGTTACGCAAGGACAGCCGACGGCGTCCACATCGCCTACCAGGTGCACGGCGACGGCCCGGTCGATCTGCTGATGGTCATCGGCTGGACGACGAACATCGAGGCGCTGTGGGACGAACCGTCGATGGCCCACTTCCTCAACCGACTCGCCTCGTCGTTCCGCTTGATTCTGTTCGACAAGCGCGGCGTTGGGCTGTCGGACCGGGTCCCGGAGTCACAGCTCCCGAGCCTGGAGACGCGGATGGACGACCTCCGCGCCGTGATGGATGCCGCAGGCTCCGAGCGAGGCGTTGTGTTCGGGATATCCGAAGGCGGTCCGATGGCGATGCTCTTCGCCGCCACGTACCCGGAACGAACGCGCGGGCTGCTGCTGTTCGGCACGGTGGCCGACTTCACACGCGGCCGCAGCACCGATATCGAGCCGGTGGAGCTCGACCGCATCGAGCGGCTCTGGGGGACCGAGGAGTATGCCCGACTCGCGCTGCGGGAGTGGGCGGCGCCGAGTCTCGCGGACGATGAACGGATGATCAGCTGGCTCGCCTCATATACGCGTCGAGCCGCCAGCCCGGGCGCTGCGATGGCACTGGAACGCATGAACAGGCTGATGGACGCCTCCGACATCCTTTCCGCGATCCATGTGCCGACTCTGGCGATCGGTCGCACCGGAGATTTGGATTATCCGATCAAGGATGTCCGCAGCACCGCCGAACGCATCCCGGGTGCCAGGTTCGTGGAGCTGCCAGGAGATGACCACTTCTTCTTCGTGGGTGACGCGGAGCGCCTGCTGAGAGAAATCGAGCAGTTCGCCAAGGACATCCGCGACGACGAGGCTGAACTCGACCGCGTGCTCGCTACCGTCCTCTTCACCGACATCGTCGGATCGACCGAACGCGCTGCTGCTTTGGGCGACCGGGAGTGGAGGGGACTCCAGGACATGCACCACTCCAGAATCCGGTCGAACCTCGGAAGGTTCCGCGGCCGGGAGGTGAACACCGCGGGGGACGGCTTCCTCGCGACGTTCGATGGTCCGATCCGGGGCGTGCGGTGTGCGATCAGCGCGGTGGCGGCCGTCCGCGATCTCGGCATCGAGATCCGTGCCGGCCTGCACACGGGGGAGGTCGAGCTGGACGGCACCGGTGTGCGAGGCATTGCAGTGCATATCGGCGCGAGGGTCGCCTCGCTGGCCGGTCCGTCGGAGGTTCTCGTCTCCTCGACTGTCAAGGACTTGGTGGCCGGCGCGGCGCTCGAGTTCGAGGACCGTGGTGAGCACGAGTTGAAGGGTGTGCCTGGGACCTGGCGCCTCTATCGCGTCGTCGCGTGAGGCCGGTGCAACGTGCCTGACGGGGAAGTCGGCGAGATCCGGACTGTGACTGAGCCCCCAAGACCGAGCGCCGGTCGACCTGGTCGTTCGATGTTCCAGCCGCTCTCGATCCCCGTAGGGGCGACGGCGCAGCGACCGGAGTGGAGCGATCTTCCCGCCACAGTTCGCTCCCCGGTCGTCGACGTGCTCGGATCAGCCGTCGTCGAGGCAGAGTCTCAGAGATCCGGGTTCACGCCAGGCTTCGCCTCTCGGCTGAGCTTGGCCGATGGACGGACCGTGTTCGTGAAGGCGGCCAACAGCCGCAGCCCCTGGCTGGTCGAGTCGTACGCGTTGGAGGCGGTCAACCTCGAACTGCTTCCGGCCGGTATCCCGGCACCGCGGGTACGGCGTCGGCTCGACCTGACCGACGGGGACATCGGCTGGCTGATCTTGATCTTCGATGATGTCTCCGGTCGCCCGCCCTCCCGTCCCTGGAAGTGGGTGGAAGCCGAGCGGGTCCTTGCTGCGGTGCGAGAGTTGTCGGTGGCGCTGACGCCCGCGCCGCCTGGCCGGCCCTGGAACGGATTCGTGGCGGAATTCTTTCCCGATCCGCCCGGCATGTTCGACCAGATCGCGGCGAGGGGTTTGCTGCCGGATCTTGCCGGCCGAGTCCGGGAACTCGGCATGTCGGCTGTCGACAGCGTGGGCGGCGACACGTTGGTCCACTCAGACTTGCGGGACGACAACGTGATCCTCACCGATACCGGTGGGGTGTGGGTTTGTGACTGGAACTGGCCGACCCGCGGGCCGATCTGGGTCGACATGTTGACGGTGGCGATCGCCATGGTCGGTGACGGTCTGGACGGTGACCGCATCCTCGGTGAGTCCGGGCTGACTGCCGACACCGATGCCAACCTGATCGATGGAGTCCTGGCATTGCTGCTGGGCTACTGGCTCACCGCGGGCAGCGAGACGCCCGCGGACAGCTCACCCTTCCTGCGGACGCATCAGACCTGGTACGCCCGGGTGACCGAGGGATGGCTGCGGCACCGTCGCGGCTGGTAGTTGGCGAGCCGAAGCCGCCTCGCACGGGAGATGGCCCGCCAAATCCTGGCAGCATTTCAGTTCTCGAAAGCCGACTCGCCAAGTACTGGTTCGGCTCTTCGGCGAAACGCACCTCTGAGCTAGGACACGCGGTGCGGAGGTGTGGTTCCGGGAATGACCCAGGTCAGCGCATCGCGGAGCCGGTCGCGCCAGTTCTCCCAGGTGTGACCATCGCGGGCCTCGACGTAGCGCACGTCCATTCCCGTGGCCTCGAAGACCGGCACGATGGACCGGTTCGGAATGATCAGCGGCTCGTAGGAGCCACAGCTGACGAAGAGCCGGTCGGCAACCCGACGTGGCCGAGCTCGGTACTGGTTGATGAATCTCACCACGGGGTCGAAGACGGGGCCGCCGCCGTGGTGGATGCCAGCCGGAGCGGAGACAAACGAGCCCGACAGGAGCACCAGGGATCCGTACGTACCTGGCGAGCGGTACGCGGCCGAGAGCGATGCGACCGCCCCGAAGCTGGCACCCAAGAGGGCCCGACCGGAACGGTTGCCCACCAGCGGAAAGTCAGCCTCCAGCTCGGGCACGAGTTCCTGAGTGAGAAAGCGCGAGTGCTGGGAGGAATTGGCATAGTCGGTCAGCCGATCCTGCGGATGGAGGAACGCCACCACGGTCTCGGCGATCTCCCGCCGGTGGATGAGGTTGTCCAGAACGATCTTGGCAGCGGCGTACTGCAAGAAGTCACCGCCATCGTGCATGATCAGCAAGGGATATGACTCGGTGCGGCGGAATCGAGCAGGAAGGTACAAGGTCACCGGACACGGGCGTTGCAGGGCCCGGCTTTGTATCACGAGGTCGGTGAGCTGACCCGGTTCCGCATGGTCGTCCGGAAAGGTCCAGTCGGGCGTGATGTAGCCGTCCCCGAAGCACACCGAAATGGCACCGAAAGGGCTGTGCGACCGCTTGGGATTCAGCGGGTCATTGAAGCGTTCGACATGGTTGCCGCGGCGTAGCTCGATCTGGTAGGTGACGCGTGAGCCTTCCGGCAGCTTGAGCACCGTGTACCACAGCTCGGTCTCCGGTATCCGCCGCATCGGCAGTCGACCGGGCAAGCCGAGGATCCGTTGCGCGAGATGTACCTCGTCGGCCTCTCCGCGGAAAAGAAACGTGCAGTGGGGGCCTTCCACGATGGGGATCTCGTGATTGGCCAGAAAACGATCCACCGCCTCCTCATCGAGCAGATCCTGCTGCTGGAGCTGGTTGATGGCGAGCCGCCCGGTGCCCATGCCGGTCGACCAGGAGTGGCGGCGCGAAGGGGCGCTGCTCACTGGGCGTACACGTGAATGGTGCGGCCCACGTCGTCGAGGAGTCCACGGAGAACGTCGTAATCGGGATGGCGCATGCGTACGTACGCGTTCGCCATGTAGCCGGCCTCGACCGGCTGGGTCGGCGTACCCGGTGGCGGCAGGTGTGCGTCGATCACCCATTCACCCGCCCTCGCCTGGATGTCCTCGACGCCGGAGTAACCGCTGATCTGGCCGTCGTGCTCCGGCCGCAGCGCAACGATGCCCGCGGCATGGCTGCGGGATGGGCGGGCGGCGATGTGGTCGTGCACAATGCCGTTGGCCCACTCCTGGTAGAGATCCAGGTCGTTGCCGACCGAGTACAGATCCCATGCACCCACGCCGGGCGGGCGGCAGCCGATCTCAGAGAACCGCAGTCCCTTCGGGCCGAAGAACCACTCCATGTGGGTTGCGCTGGTGCCAATCCCCAGCGACGCGTTGACCCGGGCACCCAGCTCGCGAAGCTGCCCGTAGTCCGACACCGAGTCAACCCGGTTGGTGGCGATGAATTGTGGCGAGATCCACCGGGTGCGCATGGCGTCGAGGACGTTGGGAAAGTAGTGCGAGACGAAGTCCAGGGACACATTCCCGTTGACGCAGATCGTGTCGTAGAAGCCCTCATGGCCCTCGACGAACTCCTCGACCGCGATCGAGTCGACCCCTTGGCCACCAAACCGGCCGAGTGCGGCGTCGAGGTCGGCCTTGCTGTCCACCCGGGTCGTGTCCAGAGCACCGGCGCCGGTGCGCGGCTTGAGAATCAACGGATAACCGACAGCGTTGGCGAACTCATACACCTCGTCGGCGTTATGCGCGGCCCGGGAGGCAGCAGTCGGTACGCCGGCCGCACGCAGCGCCTCCTTCATCGAGGGCTTGTCCCGGCACAACCAGGCCGTACGCACCGACGTGCCAGGGATCGTACAGTTCTCGCG
>JBKPNA010000361.1:0-4890 GCA_046765695.1 Actinomycetota bacterium
CACCACCGTCGCCGACCTGGCCGCTCGGAACCGGGTAGTGGTGCATCGGCGGGCGCTGCGGCCCGCCGACATGGAAGGTGTCGTCCTGGTGGTGCCGGCAGCCGGCGACGCAATCGCCGACCAGCAGGCGCTCCAGCTCGCTCGCGCCCACGGCGTGCCGGCCACCCTGCCGCGCCCCGCGGACTACCCGGCAGCCGCCGCGGGCCGCAAGCCGGAAACGGGGGAGGTGATCCTGGTCGGTGGCGGCCCCGGCGACATGTCGCTGCTCACTCTGGGCGGGCTGGAAGCCGTACGCAGGGCCGACGTGGTCGTCACCGACCGGCTCGCCCCGCTGGCCGCCCTGGAGCAGGCCCGTCCGAACGCGGTGATCGTGGACGTGGCGAAGATCCCCCGCGGCGCGTACACCTCCCAGCAACAGATCAACTCCATCCTGATCGAGCACGCCCAAGCAGGGCGTACCGTCGTCCGGCTCAAGGGCGGCGACAGTTTCGTCTTCGGCCGTGGCGGCGAGGAGTGGCAGGCGTGCGCCGCCGCCGGCATCCCGGTCACCGTGCTGCCCGGGGTCTCCTCGGCGACGGCCGCGCCGGCTCTGGCCGGCATCCCGCTGACCCACCGCGACCTCACCCAGGGCTTCACCGTCGTCTCCGGTCATGCACGGCCGGGTGATCCCGGCTGCACCCTGGACTGGGCGGCGCTGGCCCGGGCCAACACCACCCTGGTGATCTTGATGGGGGTGGCCACGCTGCCGGCGATCACCGCCGAGCTGCTCCGCCACGGGCTGGCCGCCGCCACCCCGGCGCTGACGGTGGCCGATGCGGGCCTGCCCGGCCAGTTCACCGTACGCGGCACGCTCGCCGACATCGCCGCACGCAGCCACGCCGAGGGGATCAAGCCGCCAGCCGTCACGGTGATCGGTGCGGTGGCCGGGTTTCAACCAGGCTGATCCCTCCCCTTCTTCGGAAACCGGTCACAGACGACAGGTTTTCGGGTCGGAAACCTGTCGTCTGTGACCGGTTTTGGGTAAGGGACGGGTTGTCGCACAGATCCCCGACGCGAAGGAGCAGCAGATGAGCCAACCCGCGCAGCAGCAGGAGCCCCCGGGCACCCAGGCCAAAATGACACCCGTCCCCGACTGCGGCGAGGAGAGCTACAAAGGCACCGGCCAACTCAAGGGCAAGGTCGCGGTGATCACCGGAGCCGACTCGGGAATCGGCCGGGCCGTCGCGATCGCGTACGCGCGCGAGGGGGCCGACGTGCTGATCAGCTACCTCAGCGAGGACGACGACGCCAAGGACACCGCCCGCTACGTCGAGCAGGCCGGGCAGAAAGCCGTGCTGGTGAAGGGCGACCTGTCCGACGCCCAGCACTGCCGGGACATCATCTCCACGGCGGTGGAGCAGCTGGGTGGGGTCGACATCCTGGTGAACAACGCGGCCTACCAGATGACCCGGGAATCGCTGGAGGAGATCCCCGACGAGGAGTGGGACCACACCTTCGACACCAACATCGGCGCCATGTTCCACCTGTGCAAGGCAGCGGTGCCGCACATGAAGCCCGGATCGTCGATCATCGGCAGCTCCTCGGTGAACTCCGACATGCCGTCGCCGACGCTGGCCCCCTACGCAGCCACCAAGGCGGCGATCGCGAACTTCTGCGCCAGCCTGGCGCAAATGCTCGGCGAGAAGGGCATCCGGGTGAACAGCGTCGCTCCCGGCCCGATCTGGACTCCGCTGATCCCGGCCACCATGCCGGAGGAGAAGGTGAAGCAGTTCGGCAGCGACACGCCGCTCGGTCGCGCCGGCCAGCCGGCCGAGCTGGCGCCCGTCTACGTGCTGCTCGCCTCCGACGCCGGCAGTTACATCTCCGGCGCGAGGATCGCCGTCACCGGCGGGCGGCCCATTCTCTGAGCCGGTGCGGCGAGGGAATCGGTCAGCCGGTCCCTCGCCGCCTCCACTACCGCGTCCGCCGCGATCCGGAGCAGTCCGGGATCGGGTCGGCTGCTGTGCGGGTTGCCGACCTGGCCGGCCCACAGCACGGTGTGGGGGCCGGCATCAGGCGGCCCCCAGCGAGCCGGAGGGGTCGGCCCGAACACGATCACCGATGGCGTGCCGTACGCCGTGGCCAGGTGCGCCACGCCGGTGTCACCGCAGATCACCAGGCTCGCCCGCGCAACCAGCGCAGCGAGAGCTGCCAGGTCGAGGGATATCAAGAGCCGGCTGGGGGGCAGCCCGGCCGCCTGCTGCACCCGCGCGGCAAGCCGCGACTCCGCCGGCCCGCCGGTGACGACCACGTCGTGGCCGTCGGCAGCAAGCTGGCGGGCAACCAGCGCAAAGCGCCGCGCGGGCCAGCGTCGCGCCGGCGCGGAGGCACCTGGGTGGATCACCACTGCATCGGGAGCCGGATCGGGTTCCGCCGGCTCGACCAGAGCGAGATCGACCGGCTCAGCCGCGATGCCCGCGCTGTCCAGCAGCCGGCACCAGCGGACCACCTCGTGCTGGTCGTCCAGCCACGCCGGACCGGGCACGTCAGGCCGAAGTGGATGAGCATGGGTCAGCAGCCGGCGCGGCCGGGTCGACCAAAGCTCGTCGATGCTCTCCGGTCCGGCCCCGTGCAGGTTGACCGCCAGGTCAGGCCTACCCTCGTACGCCAGGCAGCCCAGACCCTCAGTCGGCAGCAGCCGGTCGATCGCACCGGCGAGCGGCAGCAACGGAGCCAGCGCGGCCGGGGCGGCCAGAGTGAGGCGTGCCTTCGGGAATGCACGGCGAAGCCCGCGGTAAGCGGGAACACCAGTCAGGAAGTCGCCAAGTCCCAGCGCCCGAAGGACCAAGACCTCGCGTACGGTCACGGCCAGGAAGACTCCGTGGAACAGGTGATGACCAGTTCGCGAAGCTCACAGCCGGGCGGCTGGCCGAGCGCGAACACGACAGCCGCCGCGACGTCCTCTGGCTTGTTCAGCACCGCGTCCGGCGGCGGCTTGTACTGCTCGGTGCGGCCGTCGAAGAACGGCGTGTACATCCCGCCCGGGATCAACAAGGTGACCCCGACCTGGCCGGCGGTCTCGGCCGCGAGAGCGCGGGTAAACCCCACCACACCGAACTTCGAGGCGCAGTACGCGGTGGCGTCGGAGACGGCCTTGATGCCGAGGGTGGACGCGACGGTGACCACCCGCCCCTGGCTGCGCCGCAGATGCGGCAGCGCGGCCCGGACCACGGCGGCCGTGCCGAGCAAGTTGACGGCGATGACGCGCTCCCACGATGCCCGCGGCACCTGGTCCAACGGCCCGCAGGAGTCGATGCCGGCCGCGGTGACGACTCCGTCCAGCCGCCCGCCGGCCTGACCGACGATCTCGTCCACGGCGGCTTCAGCAGCATCCGTGTCGGACAGATCGACCGTCAGCCCTCGGACGCCCTCGGCCGGTCGCTGCAGATCCAGCACCAGCGGCGTGCCGCCGGCCGCGGAGATCGCCTGCACGGTTGCCGCACCCAGTCCTGACGCGCCTCCGGTGACCAGGATCGTGCCGAGGCGGATGGCCCCGTTGCTCATCCCGCCGGTCGCGGTTGTCGTGGGTTCTGGCGTGGACACTGTGGTCGTCATGATGCCTCCTGGGTGAGGGCGGCAGCAGCCGCGCCCCGACTGGCGCTCACCAGCCGGGTGGTCGAGTAACCGGGCACGACGGGGAGCAGGACGACCCGCCCACCGAACCGCTCGACGACTTCCCGCTCGGGCAGCGGGCGGTCCGAGTAGTCGGTGCCCTTGACCCAGATGTCAGGTCGCAGCCGGCAGAGCAGCTCGCGCGGGGTGTCCTGGTCGAAGATCTGCACCCCATCCACGCAACCGAGCGCCTCCAGCACGCGGGCCCGGTCGTCCTGCCCGACCAGCGGCCGGCTGGGACCTTTGGCTCGTCGCACCGAGTCGTCGGAGTTCAGGCAGACGACGAGGGCATCGCCGAGTGCCCGGGCCTGGGTCAGCAGCGCGACATGGCCGCGGTGCAGCAGATCGAAGCAGCCGCCGGTGGCGACCAGACGCCCGCCGCTGCGCCGGATCCGATCGGCCAGCGCGAATGCGTCTTCGGTTGCGCCGGAACCCAAGGTCGGCGGCTGGACCCCGGTCAGGGTCGAGAACGCGGACGCACCGCCGGCGACGACGAACTTCGATGCCGAATGCACCGCCTCCCGCACAGCCGTCTCCAGGTCGGCACCAGCGAGCAAGGAGGTCGTAGCGGCGGCGGCGAACGCATCGCCAGCCCCGCACGTGTCGGGTCGGGCCGGGCCGGCGAGGTCGGCACGTTCGGGCACCGGCACGGACACGCTGCGCCCCGAGTCCGCCTCGCACAGCAGCGCCCCCCGCTCACCGAGGGTCACCACGACGCCCGCAGCCTGCCAGCGTTGGGCCAGCTGCCGTGCCTGCTCTGCCGGTTGCTCCGCACCGGTGGCAGCGGAAGCCTCCGTCGAATTGGGCGTGACCAGCGTGCAGTGCGAAACAGGAGCCGGGCCTTTGGGATGCGGATCCCAGACCACCGGGACCTGACCGGTCCGCTGCTGCAGCAGCCGGCGGATCCGTGGGTTGGCGCTGACGCCCCGACCGTAATCCGAGATCAGGATGGCCCCGGCGCCGTCCAGGGCGGCGGACACCTCGCTCCCGATCTCAGCACCGTCGGCGCGCCCGCTCCCCCAGTCCAGCCGGAGCATCGGAACCCCGCGAGCCCGCACCCGGGTCTTGCAGGAGGTGTCGCCGTCCAGCGTCAGCCGGCGGATCTCGACCTGGCCGGCCAGCAGGCTGACCAGGTCGGACGCGGCATCGTCGACCCCCACGGCGGTGATCAGGATGACCTCGTCGGCGGCGTGGGAGGCCAGTAGCGCGGCGAGCGCGGCACCACCGGGCCGGAACCAG
>JBKPNA010000362.1:0-7968 GCA_046765695.1 Actinomycetota bacterium
GGACAGCAATCGATGTCAGCGTGCCGGGCAGTTCGTGGCCATCTGCCTTCAACTGGATGGCAGTACCGCCGACGCGACTGATCTTCAACCCCGGCAATTTTCTCGATATAGCGGTGGAGTTCGCCCCACTGAGCATTGGCACGCACAACGCGGTCTTGACCGTCAACAGCGATGCGCAAGGAAGCCCCCATCACATCTCGCTGCGTGGCAGAGGCAGCAAGGGCGACCTCTAGGGCACGCGTACGTCGTCACCCATCCGCCTGCTGGAGGACCACGGTGCCAAGCTGAGGGTTGCTGGCTACGCCTCGGGAGGCGCGCAATGGCACAAGGGACGCTTGAATCGGCTCCTCTCCTCAGATGGAGCGGGCTGGCCCTTGTCATCGGCGGTGTGCTGCTGGCTGTGGCGACGCCGCTCCATCCGAGCCGGGAGACGGCGACCACGATCATTGCGAGCGAGCTCCGGTTGGTTTCCTCGCACATCCTGTCCACGCTGTCCTCGTGGCTGGTCCTGCTCGGTCTTCCCGGACTTTGTATCGCTCATCGCGGCGGGATGGGGCGGCTGGGATTCGCAGGATTTCTGGCGGCGTGGTCGGGCACTTATTTGATCGCGGTGTCGGGGAACTTCGGGTTCCTGGCACCGGTCCTGGCCAAGGAGTCGCCGGCTGTCATCGATGCCATCCTCAACTATCCGCCGGTCGTGGCCCTCAACGCGGTGGCCGTAATCGGGTTCGTGGCCGGCTATGCCGTCCTCGGCATCGCCATGGCTCGGACGGCGACGCTACCTCGTATGGCCGGAATCTTCGTTGCCGTGGGCGGTCCCGCGTACCTGCTCGGTGCCGGCATCGCTCAGCTCGTCTCACCCCTCGTGTGGGCGGTCGCTGTTCTGGGCAGCGCCAGTCTTGGGGCCGGATTGGCCTGGCCCGGCTATCGGCTGTGGCGATATGGAGGTTCGTAAGAAGGCTTCAAATGATGACCTTGGGGATGCGAGGAGAGAGAGATGCTGTCTGCGCCATGCATCGTTGATCCAGGTGAACGGAGAGACTGTGGAAGTGTTCGGCGAAGTGGGCGGTAGCCCACCGCACTATCCGGACCTGGCCGGCAAGGTCGCCTTGGTGACCGGTGGCTCACGGGGAATCGGGGCTGCGACCTGCCGTGCGTTGGCGGCAAACGGGGTCAGGGTCGCCGTGAACGGGCGTGACTTGACGGCGATCGACCGTGTCGTCGGAGAGATCACTGGGGAGGGTGGCGTGGCGATGGCGGCACCCGGTGATGTCACGGAGGAGGCTGCAGTACGGGGCATTCGCGAGGAGGTCGAGCAGGCGCTGGGGTCGGTGGAGATTCTCGCGGCGTTCGCGGGCGGCCAGGGGACGCCTGTGCCGACCTCCCAGCTCGGACTTGAGCGATGGCGTTCGGTCCTCGAGTCTGACCTGACCTCCGTCTATCTGACGGTGACCGCGTTCCTGCCGGCCATGATCGAGCGGGGCGCCGGCGCGATCATCACCATGTCATCCGCGGCAGGCCGCCAGCCGAGCGGTGCAAATGCCGCGTACGCCGCGGCGAAGGCGGGAGTGGTGATGTTCACCAAGCACCTGGCTCACGAGGTCGGCAAACATGGCATCCGCGTCAACTGCCTGGCGCCCTCCGCAGTGCTCAACGACCGCATGCAGCGCTTCATGTCCGCCGAGCAGCTTGACGAGCTGGCCGCGAAGTTCCCGCTCGGCCGAATCGGGCAGCCCGACGACGTCGCCCAGGCCGTGCTGTACCTGGCGTCGAGCGCGTCGTCCTGGGTCACCGGGGTCACCCTGGACCTGACCGGCGGACGGGTCATTGTGTGATGGCGGCCAGAACACAGCGAGCGATACGGTCGGCCATTGATGGCTTGCCGCTGCCTGTCATGTGGGCAAGGGCCATGGCGCCAGAGCCGCGGTGTAGGGCGCGTAGAGCGGGTGTCTCGGGCTACCGTCCTTGGTGAGGCCGAGGCACTGTGGCTGCACGGTCAGGCCGGCGATGATCTGGCAGATCGTGGTGACTCGGTCGGGCCGCGCGCGGGTGCCCCAGGCGCAGATGACCGGCCAACGGCTGGCCGCAGCGATCTGGAGCTGGTAGGCGATCTTGCGGTCATTGTCGGTGCCTATCGGGTCGCCGGCTTTCCAGAGCTCGACCGGGTTGGTGGCCCGGTAGGCGTAGAGATTGAGCACGACAAGACCGGAGTGGCCCAGCCGGTGGGTGAAGCCGACGCACTTTCGGATCGTTGGATCGTCGTGCCGGTCGTCGGCGACGGAGGGGTTGAGCATGATCCAGACGGCTCGCGCATCTGCCGCCGGGAGCCAGGATCGCTCGAGGACGTAGCGGTAGCCCACCTGAGCAATCTTCCGCGGCTGTACGGCCAGCGTCGTCACCGGTCGCGGGTGACCGGCTGTCGTCGGTCTGGCGGCGATGAGTTCCGCCGTGGTCCATGGTCTTAACCCATACGTCAACCGCATTCGAGGAGAACGACATGACTGCTACCTACACCTTCGACGTGTTTTCCAGCCTTGACGGCTACGGCGGCGCCACTGCGCCCTGGACTGGCTACTGGGGTAAGCAAGGCCCCGAGTTGCTCGACCACCGCCTTTCCGTGTACGACGCGGAGCAGCGGATGGTCTTCGGAGCCAACACCTATCGGGCATTCGCGCAGATGTGGGCTGCAAGCACCGAGGAGTCCGACGTGCGTGACCAGTGGGTCATTCGGATGAGGAGCACGCCGGCAACGGTCGTGTCGACGACGCTGGAAGGCCCTCTCGACGACTGGCCGAACGCGACTGTCGTAAGCGGAGACGCCGTCGACGTCGTCGCCCGCCTCAAGGAGGAGTCGGAGGTGCCCTTGCGCTCGCACGGGAGCCTGTCAATGAACCGGGCGCTGATGGCCGCCGGCCTCGTCGACCGCCTGCAGGTGACGCTCTTTCCTGTCATCACCGGTCAGACCGGTCTGGACCCGATCTTCCAGGGTGCGGCCGACTTCGACCTGGAGCTCATCGAGAACCGGACACTCGACGGTCACATCCAAGAGCTCATCTACCGACCCGCCCTCCATTAGGCTGAGCGGATAGCCGGTGATTCGAGCATTCGCCCAACCGGGTGTGGCTCACGGCTGAGGTTTGGATGACTGACCTGCTCAGGCGACCCAGCGCCATTATCCCGATCGTCATGTCAATGGCGGCGCTCGCGGTCGTCATTGGCTATGCGACGATGTTTGGCACTGCCCGTCAGTCCGACGAAGGAGCTGCTGCTCATATCTGGCAGCTGCTCATGGTGGGACAGGTGCCGGTGGCGGCCTACTTTGTGGTCAAGTGGCTGCCAACCGATCCGAAACATGCAGCGCCGGTACTTGCCTTACAAGTCGGCGCAGCGCTGGCTGCGACGTTTCCTGTCTGGTGGTTCGGGTGGTAACCAGCCGCATGCACCACCACCCTTGTGGAGCGGCTACCGGTGAGATGGGCTCGGGCTGGTCGGCGCTGCGTTACGGATGGTGCCGGAGAGCCGCCCGAGGACGCCGTACTGCTCGAGGTTGGGGGCAATGAACTGCCCTTTGCCCGAGCCCGCGAGGCCCGCGTAGTCGCCGGTGCTGTCCCGCCAGGTTCAATCCAGGTAGCGCACCGGCTCGCGTATCACCAGCTGTGACCCATCGATAACAACCCAGCCACGGCTGCCCTGGTAGTCAAACTCCACGTCTGATGCGCTGAACGTTAACGACCCTGAGTCCAGCAGAAAGTGATTGCGCTAGACCGACGCATGGCGGCTGTCGATTGGCTGCCATGCTCTGCTGCCTGTCGAAGATTGACGTGTGAACACCGATGGCAACATCGAGCTACTGATCCGCTGGGCTCAGGCGCGTGACGATGTTCGTGCTCTGATCGTCACAAGCACTCGGGCTATCCCCGGCGCGCACTTGGACGCCTACTCCGACTACGATGTGATCGCCGTCGTTCGTGACGTCCGATCAATGGTCGAGGACACTCGCTGGCAGGCTGACTTCGGTGAGGTGCTCATCGCTTATTGGGATGGGGTCGGGACCAACCCAGCGACCGGTGCGGAATCGGTGAGCAGCGTCACCCAGTATGTGAACGGCCTCAAGATCGACCTCACGCTGTGGTCATCGCAGCAGTTCACCGACGCCACATCCAGAGCCAAGCCATACGCCGAACTGGACGCGGGCCACCAGGTGCTGCTGGACAAGGATGGCCTCACCGCGAACCTCCCGGCTCCCAGCTACCAGGCATATGTGTCCCGGCGGCCGGACGACGTGACGTATCGACGGCTCATCACTGACTTCCTCATC
This sequence comes from Actinomycetota bacterium, assembly GCA_046765695.1. Classification (GTDB taxonomy): domain Bacteria; phylum Actinomycetota; class Actinomycetes; order Propionibacteriales; family Propionibacteriaceae; genus Microlunatus. Next base: position 4,319 of record JBKPNA010000362.1, read on the forward strand.
GGGGTCCCGTATGTGGCGAAGAGTCTGCTCCGCGACGAGCTGCTGCCGGCCAAGTGGGTGCTCGATTTCGACATGCGGTTCAACTACCTGCTGCCGATGCTGGAGTGGCGGATCCAGTGCGACCACGACTGGTCACTGAAGGCGGGCTTCCTCGGGCGGGGCCTCAAGGCCCGAGTCTCGGCCGACACCTGGCATGCCTTGGAGTCCACATTCGCGGGTGCGGACGCCGAGGCCAACTGGGAGGCGCTGTTCGCCATGGTCGGCCTCTTTGGCCGGATCGCGGCCGAGGTCGCAGAGGCCCTCAGCTACCGCTATCCCGAAGCACTTGTGGTCCGCGTCACTGGCCACGCGCGTCGGATGCGCCAAGGCCTCTTCAGCGGCGGCCCGCTGCCCCAGGGCGGAGCAGTCTAAGCCAGGCGACTCGATCTGGCGTCTTCGCCCACAGGAAGTAGCTGGGGTTGATGTCGCTGTCGAAGAGCGACGACCTTTCGCCGCCGCACCGCTGGCAGACCGGGTCCACCGTTCGCGTCGCCTCTCCCATGCGGTAGGCAGGATGTGGCGGCGATGGGCGGCCAACCAGGCTGTGACCATCAATCGTCCCATCGCCGGCGCGTCCTCCAGCTGAGCGTCGCGTATCAACATCCCCGCCACCGAACTCGTCGTGGCCTACAGCCCGAATAAGGGCCGGCAGCGTTCGAAGCCGCTTATCTCGACGGATACAGCTTGACCTGTAGCTTCCCAATCCGCACGTGACAACCTCAAATGCACCATCGTCTCGGCGCCCGGACCGGTGTCAGATCGGTGACGGCTTTCACCGTTTGGTTTGTAGCCCAGGGCGCGGCTGACCCCAAGCGATGCGGCGTTGTGCTGCCAGGCCGACGTGATGGCGTACTCGGCCCTTAGAGGGCCGAAGGCGAGCGCCAACACAGCCCGCCGAGCTTGCTTCCCCCAACCGCGTCCCCGGACATCTCCAGCGAGGTGGGAAGCGCTGTCCACAGTACGCAGAACCGGGAAGTCCTCACCTTCCAGCGACTGCACTCCGACGATCCGCTCGCCGACCACGACGACGAAGTCGAGCCGCCAGCCGTCCACTGACCAGTTACCCACGGACTGCCAATAGGACTGGTGGGCGGATACCGCACGATTCGCGCTCTCGTCCAGCCCCGGGAACCGAGGCAACTGCGGGTTGCTGGCGACATCTGGCGACAGCGTGGCCACGACGGCCGGCAGGTCGGCTTCGGTCGTCGGACGCAACAGCAGATCGGGTGTTCGTAACCTGAGCCCGGGCAGCGGCCAGTTCGAAGACTCCATACAAGGCGAGGCTAGCGGCGAACGGATTCGCGGCGAGCAGGCTTCACAGTCACTCGGACTGCGGCGAACCCACCAAGTTCGGCAGGCTCTGCCTTGAGTGGATGCGGCAGCCCGGCGGGTTGGTGGTGTGACCCGTAACTGTCACCGCTTCGCGGCGGGCGCTACGCCACGAGCTAGGCGATGCAGAAAGGCCAGATCGTGCAGGTCGATGTCACGCGGCCCGTAACCCTCGTGAAATCGCCGCTGCTGTTCGAGGGAAACACATCGCAAGCGCCAGCCAGCGATCATGCCCTCTGCGAAACCGTCGGGAGGATAATCGAAATGACCACCCCCGACGTTGGCCTGTCTTCCATGTCCGTGAGACCCGAACACCACCGGGTGGAGGTCCACCCAACCAAGGCCGGGAGCAACCAGCTCGACTCGCACTGGCCGCCAGTCGGTCTCGATTCGATACCCACTCCGCCTCAACACCCCAACGGTGGATGCCTCATCCTTTGCATCGACGGCAAGATCGAGATCTCGGTGCGGCCGCGTTTGGTGTCCGACAAGCGCATCTACACCCCATCCACCAGTAACCCAGAACGAGCAGCCGGCTTCCTCAAGGCTGGCAAGTATCGTGAGCACCTCAGCGACATCCATGCCCACCAGTGTTTCCGACATCGATCTGTTCATTACGAGAGACCGCCGTTCGATGGTGGTCGACGGCTGGTGCCGCCTAGAGCTACGCCTCTGCTCTACGGCGACCCGGGAACGCATTGCGCGCCTCCGGTGTAGAGAAGACGAGGATTGGCATGAGGCTCATCGTGGTGATAGGAACGATCGCGCTCGCCCTCTCGACGGCCGGCTGTGGGAGCGGCTCCGGACCCGTGCGGCCGGCGACGGAAACGTCGCGGTCCGCGTCCGAGACGGTGCGGCCGGCGACCGAGACCGTGCGGCCGGCGAGGGAGACGCGACCTGACGCGGACACCCGGCTTGCGTCCGAAGTCGAGACCTGCTCGTCCCGCTCAGAGGCGAGTTTCCCCGGAGCATTTCGGGATCCGGCGAACGTCGTGGTGGGGCCGTTCGTCCTCGTCGGCGGTGCCCTTCCCACCTCCGCCGCGGTCGTTGCCTCCATCGGGGGACAGAAGCACCAGGTCCTGGTCCGCGCCGGCCGAACGGTTACGGTGCGAGTGCCGCCAGGCGCGCGCGACCACGTCTCGCTGGGATACGGGTCGCTTCCGCAGGGGGAGGTCGGCTACCCGGACGGGCATCCTGCCGTGATGTTCGTGGCCTGCCGGCCCGACGAAGGCTCGGGCAGCACAGCCGGCGATGGTGAGCCGGTCACATTCTGGTCGGGGTTCGTGTTTGCCCGGAAGCGCTCGTCCGCGCCTTTGGACATCTATGTCGCCGGCGAGGTCCGCCGCATCGAGATCCCGCTGGGCGATCGCTGCTAACGGCCGCTCGGTGTAGGGACCTTTTGAGCTGAGGCTCAGTAACCCACGCGATGAACAGCCGGCCTGGACGATTCTCTTAGAAGAGACGAAACGGCTGCGAATCGGGCGCTGGCTCACAACATCGAGGTGCTCAACGTTCGGGGACTCTCGGTCATGAGACAGCGGCGCGGCCCGGACCGTAGGGAGGACACGCGCCGCGTGGCCGCCGAAGCGGCCCTTGATCAATTAGAGCCGAATTCCTCAGTGCACTCGAATCGCCGGACGTGTGCGTCGCTGTTGGTCGAGCTGGACACGCACCCACGGCTAGCGATGTAGATCCTCCGTCACGGTCAAATCGCGGTGACGATGGACATCTACTCCCAGGTCGCCTCGGCGTCGCCGAGGGAAGCGTTGACCAGGCTTGGCAGCCGGCTTGACTACGGGCGGAATTGAGCTGTGTTGCTGCAGTTTGCTGCTGACGGTGCCGCCGGGGTGGCGATTGATCAGGACACGAAACCGGCCCGGACTAGGAGTGGGGCCAGCGGGACTCGAACCCGTAACCCCCTGCTTGCAAACATCCTCTGGGTGTCGGCGTACGTCGGACGGGTCGCGTACGACCAGTGTCACGGTGAGCGAGGATGGTTGTTGGAGACGATCTGTACTGGGGTCAGACTTCAGACCGCTCGGGCTGCACAGCGGCCAGTGCCTGCAATGACGGCCAGTGGCTTCGCTGCGAGCCATTCCTCATCACCCGATGCGGCACCTGGAACAAGGTCAACAGGTCAGGCACTGGCTGTCTCGTCGAACATCTATTGGCGGTTGGACGCGATCCGGGCGCGCTGGCGGCAGATGTCATGGCTACGGCGGTCCAGTTGGGGAGTCAGGCGTCAGCGGGTTGACGTGACGCGGTCGGCGAAGGTGCCGCGA
>JBKPNA010000363.1:0-3562 GCA_046765695.1 Actinomycetota bacterium
GTGCGATGCCGACGCTTGAGCACTGGATGGACGACGCCCGCATCGTCTTGGATGCTGCGGGCTCTGAGCAGGCTGCTCTCATCGGGGATGCCGAAGGTGGCCCCATGGCCATGATGTTCGCCGCCACTTACCCGCAACGCATTCGAGCCATGGTGCTGGTGAACACCTTCGCCAAGATGCTGCGGGCCGCGGACTACCCGATCGGGATGCCCGCGGAGGCCGCGGAGCGGTTCCTGCAGATCTGGGAACGGGCGTGGGGGTCGGGAATCGTCCTCGAGCTTTCGGCCCCCAGCGTGGCGGACGATCCACAGATGCAGCGCTGGACGGGCCGGTACATGCGGCTCTCGGCGCCGCCGGCGGCGTCGACCCGGATGTATCGGTGGGTGCTTCAGCTGGACGTGCGGTCGGTGTTGTCGAGCATCCACGCGCCGACGTTGATCCTGCACCGGGCCGGGAATCGGCATTACCGCCCACCGATGGGTCGACACCTCGCCGAGCACATCCCGGACGCGAAGTATGTGGAGCTCCCTGGATCTGACTGGTACCCACCCTCCGTGAACGCCGAACCGGTCCTCGACGAGATCGAGGAGTTCTTGACCGGAGCTCGTCCTGCGCCGGTCCAGGACCGCATCCTGGCCACCGTGCTGTTCACCGACATCGTCGGCTCAACCGAGCTGGCTGCCAGGCTCGGTGATCAGCGTTGGCTCGACCTCAGGGCCGCCCATGACGGGCTGGTGCGGACCAATCTCGACCGTTACCGCGGGAAGGAGGTTGCCACGACCGGTGATGGATTCTTGGCAACCTTCGACGGCCCAGCTCGTGCGGTGCGGTGCGCCTCGGAAATCGCGTCGGCGGTCCGATCGCTGGGGATCGAGATTCGAGCAGGATTGCACAGCGGCGAAGTCGAGATTCAGGAGGGACAGATCGCAGGGATCGCGGTACACATCGCCGCGCGGGTTATGGCGCTTGCGGGCGAAGGTCAGGTGCTGGTATCGGGCACAGTAAAGGATCTTGTCGTCGGTTCATCCATTCAGTTCGCCGACCGCGGGTCTCACCCGCTGAAGGGCGTTCCAGGTGAGTGGCGCCTGTTCGAGGTCATCTCCTAGCGCACCGCCGCAGTCCACACCGCCTCCGGCACCGTCGCAGGAGAACCACAAGGCAGCCACTAAATGTGAAATTATGGCGGTTTTATGGGGATTACCGGGCTTCATCACCTCTAGCAAACGCATGAAGTGACTGTCACTAGGCGATTTGTGCGCCGCGAGGGAATCGAACCCCAACCCGCTGATCATGGGCTTTCATCGACGGCTTGCCGGTGCATAGTCCCGTAGTCGAGGCGAGCTGCCGGTTGCTGGGGGAGCAGGGTTGGGTCGCCGCGCGGACCTACCGGACCTGGCAGGCAACGCTGCAGCCAGCGGCCCCGCCGTCAGCGGCGCACAGCTGATCAACCCGATTGCGATGCCCGGATCACCACCGACGCGCAGGGACGCCGGCGGGCTGACCGCGGAGCGGCCATAGGGACGCGGTCCACCCTGCTCACTGCGTCGCTGAGCGAATCGATCCCACGGCCACCGCGTGTTCGCGCCTGCGTACGCTCACCTCGATCGTTGCACTTGTCGATGAAGTCGTTGGATGATGATCAAGCGGGCAACAGGTGGCCACGACGCTAACACGGAGGCCGGCCCATGACACCATTCGTGACACGAAATAGCGTCTACTGCCGGTGTAAGCGGCGGTCAATGGGGTTCGCAGCGCGACTGGTGACGCCTGGAGTGGCCCCTTAGGCCACGGATCATTGCATTCTGAATCCCTGACGGTCAGCCCGGGGTCGGTGCCGGCTAGCGCAAAACAAGCAGCAAGGATGCGGCCGGGTCACGAAACTCCTCACTCCGCAGCAAGGATGCGGCCGGGTCACGAAACTCCTCACTCCGTCAAGGCATCACCGCCACGGCCACCTTCCCCCGGGCGTGGCCTTGTTCCAGGTAGGCGATTGCTGCGGGGATTTCGGCGAATGGATAGCGCCGGTCGATCCGTGGGTGTAGCTTGCCGGCCTCAGTCAGCTCCGCGAGGAGCTCCAGGTCTTTGGTGGTTGCGTGCGCTGACACCATGGCGATGTCCTTGCCGCCGCGCAGTGAAACGTCCATCAGGTTCGCCATCTTGGTGAACCCGGTGACGGCGGCCTTGCCGCCCGGGGCGAGCCCACGTCTGAGATCAGACACGGATCGGTTCCCGATTGTGTCGAGGATGAGGTCGTGGCGCCTCCGGCTGCGTAGGAAGTCCGTCGTCTTGTAGTCGATGACGAGATCGGCGCCGAGCGAACGGACGAGGTCGATGTTCTGGGTGCTGGTTACGCCGGTCACCTCGGCGCCGTGTGACTTGGCGATCTGGACGGCGAAGGTGCCGACGCCGCCGGAAGCGCCGTTGATGAGTACTTTTTGCGTGGGCTGAATTTCGCCGTGGTGGCGAAGGCCTTGGAGTGCAGTTACTGCCGCCATCGGAACGGCAGCCGCTTCCTCGAACGACAGGTTCGCAGGTTTCAATGACGCTACGGCCACTGGCAGCGAGGCGTATTCCGCGAAGCCACCGTATCCGTGGTCTAAGAGATTGCCGTAGACCTCATCGCCGGGCTTGAACTGGGTGACGTTGCTGCCTACCGTCTCCACGTGACCGGCGATGTCTACGCCGAGGATCTTCTGTTTCGGTCGCAGAAGACCCAGGGTGATGCGCGAGAAAAGGGGCTTGCCGCGCATGGAATGCCAGTCCGCTGGGTTGACGGATACTGCAAGTACCTTCACCAGGACTTCATCGGCGTTCAGAGCAGGCTTGTCGATCTCCGCCATCCGAAGCATTTCCGGCGGCCCGTACTTGTCATAGATGAAGGCCTTCATATTCGCCCTTTCAGTTTCGGCTGCGACTTCTCCAGGGCCGCCTGGCAATACTCGCAGCGGATGAGTGCCGTCGGGTGGCCACGGCAATCCGCGACCTGATCGACGGCCGCGCCCGCGGCAAGATCGTCATTGTCGTGTCGGCCAATCACGGCTCGGATCACAGCACTGCTCGGTAGTTCCACGAGGCGGCCCCTGGCAGATTTGAGTCCGGCTTGCCCCGGCTGCAGGACGATCTCGTCGTTCAGCTCGGTGATCAGAGTGGGCGTCAGCTGGCGACCGGGACCGCCCTGGTCATGCGGAGCCTGGTCAGGACCACGGCGACGGCGAGTAGCCATCCGCACCAGAGGATGTAGCCGGCGAAGTTCGTCAGGCTGGCGGCCTCGAGGAGCGGGATTACCACGCCGGTGGCGAACAGTGCGGCGGCCACGTATCCGACTACCGCGAGCCAGCGCGGCAGCAGCGAGCGACGACCCAGCGCGATGACGACGAGCACGGTGAAGGTTGCTGTGAGGGCGTACCCAAGGGTTTCGCCGATGGCCTTGCCGAGCACGGTGTGCCACAGCTCGAAGCGCTGTTCGGCGGCGGCGGTCCGGGCCGGGTCGAGGGCGTCTTTGCTGATGCCCGGCACGAGTGTCAGCCAGCGCTGCAGGCCGATGACCTGGACGGTGGCTGCG